>NZ_JBSIUV010000107.1:0-3149 GCF_053654515.1 Helicobacter sp. T3_23-1059
AAATCATTTTTACCAAAGACAATGGTAAAATAATCGCCCTTAAAATCTATGCGCGATTCTATATCGTGCGCCCCATCCGCACAAAATGTATTTAGCCACTTATCCGCATCTGCGATAGCTATGCAATGGTTTTCTTGGTGGTGTAAGTATCCTTTGCTATGCCCTTTAACCTCTAAGTGAATAAAAAAGTATTGTTTATTGTGAAAAGTTTTTTCATAAACATTTGTATTGTGGGAATCTACAATTTCTACATATTCTTTAGCTGTGGCTTTCTCCAAAGTTTCTTTTTTAAGTTTTTCTATATCAAGCGCATTTGCATTTGTGAGCGTTAGCACATAAAGCATAAAAAGCGAACTTAATGTTTTCATTTTCTCATTCCCCCTAGCACCGTGCTATCGTTGCTACAATCTTAAATGTGCCATTGCCTAAATCAAACAATATATATTGTTGGTCGCCACAATCAGTGGCATACTCGATTGTGAGCCGTTTTTTGTCCTTGCTCCACTTATATTTCGCATACCATTCCTCGCTATCGCACTTATAGTATCGAGATTTTTCACTTCTGCATTTACCATTGTATCGATAATCTTGCTTTGGCAATGTCCCTAAAAATTCAAGTTTATATTCATATAACCCCAAATCTATCGAATCTCCGCTTCCCCATCGCTCCCAATATAAAGTCCCTTTTGCCTTTTTTAGTTTATCGTGTGCTTCTTGCATACTTTTGGCTTTTATTATAGTAAATACAGGCTCTCCACAAGGGTCTATATCGTATTTAGGATTTGCTATGACTTGTCGCTTATAATGCACATAAGTTTTTTTCTTTTCATCAAATTCCTTAAAATATTCCCACCGATATGTAATTTTGCTCTCATCAAGTTTCTCAAACTCACAATCCGCGTAATCCCACTGCCAATCATCTTTTGCATTCTCCGCAAACGCAATCGACAAAACCGCCACGAAAAATAACAAACTTAACTTTTTCATTGTTTCACTCCCTTTTTTAAATTGTCGTTAGATTCGTGCATTTTGCCTTTAATGATTTATTCCTATGTTAATAACGCCTAAAATCTTGTGTATATCGTGGTTGTGATTTTGGCTTAAAATGCCAAAGATTTTCAAAGATTCTAGTAAAAATACTTTATGCGTAGAATCTAAAATCAAATACGCTTTTTCTTTTTGCTCCGCTACTCTGCCAAGCAGTGTTGGTTTTTTACTTGCAGGGTGCAATTCAGTGATAGGAAAACACACATAGAGCATTGGTTGCACACCCACTGCGCGTTGCTTTTCTTTAATGACAATCTCTACTAAAATATCAAAATTGCCAAATTTATGCACCAAAAGCGGATATTTGACTTCACTATGATAAAACTCTATGCCTGAAATCTTGCGTGGCACAGGGTGGCTACGCAAAATCGCTAAATCCGCTCTAGAATCTAAAAATTCCTCGCTTTTTACACCACGCAAAAACTCACAAAGCCCCGTAATTTCACTGCGCAAAATAATCCCCCATTGAGTGAAATAATATACAAATTCGCTTAGCTCATATAATGCCTTTTTTTTGCCATTTGCACCGATAAATTCGCTATTTTGCAATGTGCTTAACGCAAGTTTGTCGCTATCGCTTTTATCCACATCATAGCCGATTTGCCACTCGATATAGTGCTTTTGGCTAAATGGATTTTGCCTTGTGGCAGTTGGCAGTCCATATTCATAAAAGCTATTTCGCACCTTTACACGCGCCTTGCCTGTTTGCTCGGTAAGTGGGATTTCTACAAGGATTTTGCCCTCTTTTGTATGAGGATTTTCAAACTTAGCTATTTGCATAATGCTCCCCTAAAAGTCGCTCAAAATAGCGCGTAATATTTGGCGTAATGATTTTAGATTTTGCACATTCTACAAACTCAGATTCTAGAATCTTGAAATTTTCAAAATCTATCAAAATATCGCAATTCCCAAGATAATAAGGCACTTTGCTAATCATTTGCTTAAACACATCGACATAGCAATATAGGCTAAATTTCTCACGCGAGACATTGATAGCGTTTGTGGTTGGCTTTTGCAAAAATGTCCTAGAGCGAGCAAGCGCGTTTATATCGCGCAGGGTGTAAAATAGCGCGACTGCATTTTCATTAGGGACGCGATTTTGATTAGGATATTTATCGATATATTTAGCGATAAAATCAAAGTCATTGAGCGCGAAACTTTGCCCCTCCAATGTGTGAAATCTATATGCTTTTATCGCGCTAAAATCAAGCGTTTGAAAATCGCATTCTTGTGCGGATTTGCGTTTATAAAGCGCGATAATGATAGGGAAAAAACTAAGCGATTTAGGTGTGAAAATCTGTGAGCTAATCACAAGGCAATCTAATAACACATAGTTTGCAAAAAACCGCTTTAACACCCTAAAATTTGCCTCTTTGATGAGGTAAGAAAGCGGGTGAAGCACGCAGATAAAATCCGCTTTTAACTCATTAAAAGAGAGCAAAAAACTCGCCCCAATATCACGGCATTTGAGGTGTGAATCTAGCGCGTAGGTTTTATCTTTCAGCCCTCTTTGCACGATAGAAGTTTTGTCATTATAAGGAGGATTGCCAATAATGGCTAGTGGCTTATCTTGCGGGATTTGGAAGCTGTTGCGCGAGACATTTTGCAAGGCATTTTGGTGGAGAAATAGCGGGGGATTTTGCGTTGTGTTTGTGGAATTTTGTAGATTGTTTTGCTTTGAGGCAAAATTGCTGTTTGCAATCTCTATGGCTTTTTTATCAATGTCTATGCCGATTTTTAGCGCGAAATCGTGTGTAAAATATTGCCTAAAATCCTGTGTAGAATCTGCCATAAAATCTTGCTTTATATTTGTAATTTTTGTAGTTTCTAAGTCAAAATCCACGCTACTAAAATCTAAAAAATTCCCATAGCCACACGAACTATCTAGCAGGGTGCAATTTTTAGGCTTCACACCTGCTTTATGCAATTCGTTTAGGAGCATTTTTTGCGCGATTTGCACGGCAAAATCAGGCGTATAAAAGCTCCCCAAATTCACCGCTTGGATTTTGTCTAAATGCGTATGCGACATTATTATCCTTTGTTAATTTTTGTGAAATCATAGCGCATTTTGCCCCTATTTGCATTTTCCGCTTTTAAAAGCA
>NZ_JBSIUV010000108.1:0-3096 GCF_053654515.1 Helicobacter sp. T3_23-1059
AAATAGTATAAATCGCCTTTTTTATCATATTTTCTACCTACAATAAATTTTCTACCACAGATTCACTCGCACTCTTTGCGGTATTTTTTACGATTTTTACATTTTGTTTTGCATTACTCACTGCATTCAAATCCCACTTGAGAGCTGTGAATCACACCATAAATTGCTTTGCTTGTATCTTTTGCATTTGGTGGGATATAGGCGATTTTATACCATTTGGGAGAATCGTTGCCTAAAAATATGATTACGCCTTTATTTGCTTTGTATTTTGCATATTCACAAACATTGCTAGGCATATCATTTTTTTGTATCGCATAGAGAATCTTCCCATTTGGCGATTCGCGCAAGTTTATGTAAGAATCTTTGGAGGCATAAGCCAAAATCGCCTCCCCATTCGCACCTAAATCATACAATTCTAATCTATTAGGATATTTGATAAATGTTTTGCCTATGGGTTGTAAATTTTGTATCTATCCAAAAAATCTCCACTCATCGCCATCACCTGTGGTAATATCTAATGTTTTTAGCCTCGCACTCACGCGCACACCGATGATAGATAAAGGTTTAGTTTTAGATAAATCATAAAGCGGTTTTGGTAGTTGCCCATCTTGAATCTCTATATACGCACTAACAGGGAAAATATCTGTTTTGCTTGGATATGGCTTGTTTTTGGGAATGAGATTTTGCGTATAATAAGGCTCATCAAAAAACAAAATCCACCCTTGATAAAATCCGCTATAATCCGCACTCATAGCATATTGCAACACGCCGCTAACCTCCAAATCCCCCTCAAAGCGATGATATGTATTTGCGCCTTGTTTTTGGTTATCTGTAAAATCATTTGTGTTTTTTGTCAATACAAGCGGTTTTAGCCCTTTGGGTAATGTAGGACTTTGTCGCAAATCGTTAAAAAATAATCTTTCTCCGTTTATTTTCGTGGTATTTGGGCTATAAAGCAATGGTCTAGATTCTATTTCCTCTTGCGAGGTTACGATAAAGGCATTGCTTGGAGTAAAGCATAGTAGGCATAAAACTATTAGATTTTTCATTTTTATCCTTATTTGTAAGATAAATTTTTGCGAATTAAGGACATAAAACATATTTGTGGCAAAATGTAGAACTATCATATTGACTACACGATTCAATATGTGTATCATCTAAAAACTCTACACTCCAAGTTGCTGTTTGCAAATCCCCAATTTTTAGCAGAAATTTATTGTTTTGTAAGACTACACTTTTTATTTCTATTGCCTCGCCTTGCTCCATAGGAAAATTCTCTTTAATGGTTTTATCTTTTGAATTTGTTTGCAATCCTACTTCATCAAAATATTCTTTTGTATTGCAAGTTTTTGTGATTTGAGCTGATGAATATGTGCCTTCTGCTGGGTAACGAATAAATTTTTTATCCCAAAAAGTTCTGCCTTTAGAATCTGCTATATCAACGCTATCTGCACCAAACGCAATCACACATAAACACATTAGCGTTATTATTGTTTTCATCGCACATTTCTCCTTATCATCAAACTTTGGTATTTTGGATTCACTCGCATTCTTTGCAGTATTTTTTTATGATTCTCTCGATTTGGGCGTTGTATTCTTTGGATTCGTAAAATTCCAAACAACTTATGCAAACGGATATAGTGTGCTGAATAGTGCTAGGGTCTAAATACGCTCGCGTTTCGCTATTCTCTGTCCCATACCGTGAATAATAGATTTTATCAACTTTTTCTATGAGGTTTTTATCGATTATTTCTCGGTAGTGTTTGATTGCTTTTATTGTATCATTATCGCAAGAGTGCGCAAGTTCTGCGTGTTTGAGATTTGAAAAAAAATAATAAGGGGGACATAGACAAGCCAAAAATCCGTAATATTTTAGGTGTTTTGTAAGCACTTTTGTATCTTTTAAAAATTGCTTATCTATCACATAATGCCCCGCTTTTACACTAGACATAAAACATAACAACATAGTATAAAGCAATTTTTTCATTATGGAAACTCCCAAAAATAAAATTTTTACAAAAGATTCACTCACACTCTTTGCAGTATTTTTTCATAATGCGTTCAATTTCGGCGTTGTATTTTGGCGAATCATACATTTCTAAGCAAAGGTATAATCCTGTGTGTCCATAAGTATACTTATCGATATAATCTTTCAATTCTGCAAACGCTTCCTTACCTCCGACATTTCGCAAAATAGCTTCTTGCTCGTTTAAGAGATTAGCCACCATAGTATTTCCGGGTATTTTTTTTGAATACCCCAAACAATAATCAAGTCCCCAAAATCTATAAAGATTTTTACCCTCTTTTTTGTAGATTTCAAGGTATTCGCTATCATCATAAAAAGCGACATAGTCATGGGCATATATAATACTTACACAAACAATCAACGCACACAATGCTACTAACTTTTTCATTATTTTAACTCCCAAAAATAGAATTCCAATACAATGGGCTGTGTATTTTTTGGGTCGCTTAAGTAATCATACCCATATAAATATGTTCTTTTTATATCATCATCAAGTTTATCATTCATTTTAAAATCTACAAATCCATTTCTATCCCATAGCGTTGAATGTCTAATGCGATTTCCCTGTAATTTCATTGCAACAACGCCCTTTTTATCAAAAGATTCTAACATTCCAAAAAGTTTCCTATTCTCTTCTTTGGTTGTCATAGATACATAAAAATCCATTGAATGCGTTTTTTGTAATGATTTGTCAAAATCCTTGCCATAGCTTTTTGGCTCTCCCCAAATGGTTTCTAGCGAATCTATAATATTATCGACAGATATATAATAGTAATATCCATTTATTTTCCAGCGTCCATCGGGTTTAAGATTGTTACTATTTGGATTTTTGTGAAATGGCACGGAGCTATGATTGATAGCATAGCTTACTCTTGTAGCGCAAGTGTTGTAGCGTTCTTTTTGATTGTCGTCAAAAAAATTAAATAAAGCAGTGCCAACTTTTTTGTAGATTTTGCCTGATTTAGCGAAATAAAGTTCGTATTGTTTTGCATAAAATTCTTCCTGTGTAATTTGTTTATCTTTGTATTGTTTTACAAGTTGCCTATATCCTACCACCCACTCATCAATGC
>NZ_JBSIUV010000109.1:0-3077 GCF_053654515.1 Helicobacter sp. T3_23-1059
CCCTGCTACGCTTCCACCTAGCACGCCTCCTCCTAAAGTCGCGTTTGCGTGGTAAATGTTTGGGGATTTTTCATTAAAGTAGTTATGTGTTGCTTGCTTGTCTTTGGGCTTTTCTTTAGTTATGTTGCCCGCGCTATCCGTCCAACTTCCTGTGTTTTTAACGGCTTTAATTTGATTCGGGCTAAAAACGCTCACTTGAAAATCATTAAAAATAATTCCATCGTAGCCTTGCTTTTGTAGAATTTCTTTTAGTGTTATGATTTGGTTGTATTCGCCGATAGGTTCGCTACTTGCTAAAATTGCTAAATCAAGTTCATTTCTAGCATAGTTGCCAAAAGAAAATATTTCGCCTTTGCCCACTTTTTCTATGCCCTTAAACATTTTGGGTATAAAAGGTTTTTCTGAGTCGTAAAATATATTCCCATAAATAGCTTGTTTTTGTGGCGTGATTAGGCAAATTGTATTAGCGTTTAACTCGCTTACTTTGTAGCCGTATTCCTGTGCCTTTTGTGTGATTTCATAAAAAAATCTTTTGTTTTCCAAAAAGTCTTTATAATCTTGTTTGTTCGCTTTTAATCCTAAATCTTTAAGAGTCTTTGTAAAATCATCGTAGCTATTTATCGTTATTTTATTAGCCTCAAATGGTCTTTTTAATGATAAAAAAGTTTTGTAAAGTTGCCCCCCGCTTTTTATGTATTGTTTTGCTTCGTTTTGGATAGTGCTAAAAAAGAATCCATATCCGCTGTTGTCATTTTCAAAGGTATCAAATTTAGAATAATCGCTTCCGTGATAAAATTCTCTTGGTATGCCATTTTTATCTTTCGTAAAGTCGTGGGAATCTTTCATAAACTCTAAAAGTTCTTGCGTTTTTTTATCGCTAAAATTTTTGTATTTCTTTTGCGTGGCGTAAAAAGTCGCGTTTTTTTCAATTCGTGGCGTGGCTAAAAGCTCGTTTATTGCTTCTTTCATCGCTTCGGGCGATATTTTTGCGCTTGCAAAAATATCATCGCCATCGATTCTAAAATCATTGCCCTTAAGGCTAGAATCTTTTTTAATGTAAGTATTATAGATTCTATCTTTTATTTCTTGTGGTAAATAATATCCTGTGCTCATATTTTCAACTGCGTCTGCAAGTCTGCCAAAAAGTCTATCACTATTTGATAATTCCTTTAGCCGTGATAAAAGTTTTTTGTTTAGATATTTGCTACTTACTTTTGGATTTTTAAACCATTGCTTTGTATCATTTTGCAAATTTCTATTACTATAAAATGTTATAATATCCTCGTTAGCGGAGGGCAGGGATTCGTTGCCGCCGCTAATATCTCTCACTACAAGCCTAAAATTTACCCCTTTTTCATCTTGCCACTCATAAATTTTACCCGTGCCATCGTTATAAGGCTCGGCAAATTTTTTTATATAATTTCGTGCATTTTGCCCTATATTTTTGACTTCATCAGGCGTTACATAGCCGATTTGTGATGTGTCTTGCGTGTGTTCTAGCCTTATATGCGCTCCGCCTTTTTTCTTATCGCCTTTTTGTAGCAAAATCGCTTCATCAATCTTTGCTAAATCCTTGTAAATAGTCGCGCTATGCTCGCCTTTATACACTACGCCATAAATTGCTTGTTGTTCTTTATCTAGCAAGTCTTGTGCGTTTTTGCTTAGCGACTTTATCGCCTCTTTTGGCTCATTTATCCACGCGCGAGAATCTAGCGCGTTTGCAAGGCGTTTGCCTAAGGCGATTTCTAGCGCATTTTGTGCGTGTTTTGGTAGGTTTGATTCTTTTAGCGTGTGCGTGATGATTTCGCCTGCTTTTTGGCTAAAATCTAGGGCTTTTTGTCTTAGTTTTGGGGATTTTAGTGCCATTTGTGTGGCTTTGCTAGTGATACCCCCTGCGATAAACCCTGCTAAAAACTTTTGCGGGCTAAAGCCTTTTATGTTGCCATTTTCATCGTATTCTACCCCTGCTACGCTTCCACCTAGCACGCCTCCTCCTAAAGTCGCGTTTGCGTGGTAAATGTTTGGATTTGTTTCGCGCATTTTTGCTTTAAAGTTTTTAATATTTTCTAAGGATTCTTTATTGATTTTTTGCAAAATATTTGCAAGTTCTTTTTGTATGATTGCTTGTGCTTTTTTATCGGGTATGCCTTTTGAGTAGGTTTCTACAAACTTTAGCGGATTTTCAAAATCATTTATGTATTGACTTAATCCCCTATCATTAAAATCTATTTTTTGTCCCTTTTTGATAACTTTTATTAAGTTTTTACATTCATCATCATAATATGGCAAACGCGCATTATTTAGCACGGGCAAGATAATATTATATTGCGACAAAACAATATTTTTCTCTGCCTCCTTAAATGTATGCAAGCCTAGTATTTTTGGGTTTTTTTGTATTTTGTCAAGGTAGGCATAAAATTCACTATGCAACCCACTATCCCATAATTCATATTGCTTTTGTGCAAAAACATAAAAATCCTCTAAATTTTGTTTTGCGTTGTTTTTGTTTGGGGTTTTTGCTTTAGAATCAAAATGCGTATTTTGTGGTATAATCCCGCTTGAAATCGCTGTGGGCGTATCAGGGTGCGCAGGCTCTGGTTTCCTAGACATAGCGATTTGCTCCCCCTTAGCCTCGCTGCGCTGTGGTATTTTGGGGGCGATTGATTCTAGCTCTAGAGTATAGATTTTGTTGCCATTATCTACGCTTTCTTTTAGCGTGATTTTTGCCTGTTTTGCTTCGTCTATATCTGCATCATAACGATGTATTTTTAGATAAGATTCCCCATTTTTATCGTTTGTCGTTTCTCTCCATTTAGATTTTTGAAATAGCTCACTTATATTATCCACTGCGTTAAAGTGTTCTTGCACGCTAAACCCATTATCTACGCTTTTTTGTATTGCTTTGTCGCTTACCATTTTGTTGATGTTTTTATTTGATATAAAAGCCTCGCGCCCATCATTTTGGTTGATAATTTTTTGGTTTATCATTGGTTGTAAGCGTTGTTTTGTTTCTTGTCTTAATGTAAAAATTTCTTTGGGGGCGTTTTGCGCGGTCGTTGGCTTTTTTGGTGTGTTTG
>NZ_JBSIUV010000110.1:0-2724 GCF_053654515.1 Helicobacter sp. T3_23-1059
CTCGCAAATGTAAGCAAAATTGGCTATGCAAAGCATAGATTTGCTAATTTAAAGGAATCAAAAAAGAGAATTTCTTGCTTCACTTAAAAGAAACAGAATTTAGATACAAGGCTAGCAGTAGCATTGAAATATCAAAATACAACAACAAGATTTGTATAAAATCTTACTAAAAATGATGAGAAATCAACCGCTTAAGTTGTCTTGAGCCAAATTTATACCCCACTTGTAGCCAAAATTGCCGTCCTACTTCATATACTGCATAAGTGTAGCTAGAGCCTGCTATATCATAGCCCGTGTTGCCACTTGAATTGCTTATTGTGGTTTCATTGCGCGCATTTAGGACATTATAAATATCCACATTCATATACAGCGTCTGTCCCCGCACTATATCTAGCTCAAACCCAGCCCGCATATCCCAGCTAAACGCTCCATTAAAGTGCTTTTTGATATACACACCCTCTATGTTTGGATAGAGTGCTTGCCATTGCTTAAAGATAGCATTATTTGTGCTTGTAGTGAGCGTTACCATTCGGCTATATGCGGAGCGATAGCGAAAGAAGTTATTAAGTAACCATTTGGTGCGCCCTATATTAAAGCTATGCGTGGTGTTGAAGCGTAAAGTCCAAGGGCGGACAAAGTTATCCACAGGTCTATCACGGTATCTAATCAGTGCATTATCATAGATGATTTGAGAATCTGCAATGTATTCATCATCGCTACTATTAGCAAAGACATTATAAGTGCGCTTGCTTTGAGTATAATCAAATGCAAATACATAATGGTGCTTTACCCCAAAAGTATCAAACACATTATTGTTTTGCACCATTAGTGAAACGATATGGCTTTGACTCGCACCCTCATTGCTCCATACATTGTAGCTCGTGGAGTAGCCCTCTTGTGTGGGGAGGTTTAGAGCACTTCTACTTACGCGCATTATCTCATCTTTTCCATCACGAAAAATGTATTTCACACTTGCGCTAAATATTCCTAGATTCTGATTTATGCCACCCATTAGCTCATCACTGTATGGAATCTTTAGTTGGCTAAACTTCACGCTTGAAGTCCAAGCGGGATTTATCGCGGTATTTAGCTCTATCTCTTGCCAATCACAGCTCGCGCAATCGCGTTTATACGAATGTCTTTTAGCAGAAAAATCTAAGAATCTATACGAAAAGAGATTGCGCCCATAGTAGCGATTTGCCCCAAAAGTTAGCTGTGTTTGCCATTCTTTTTGCGCAGGTGTGATATAGCTTAGCGAGAATCTCGGTGCAAAAGAGTGCTTACTCATATAGCTATCACCATCAAATCGTAAGCCAAGCCTTGCGTTAAGTTCGCCTCCCAAGCCCAAATCTAATTTTATGTCATCTTCGATAAACGCTCCATAAGCGACATTATCTAGCATAATTTTGTTTGCGCCATAATATTGCGTGATGACATTAAAGTATTGTGCCACTGCGCTATCATAGCCATTTGCCCAAGAGTTTGCGCCTGTGTGTTGATTTCTTACTTGTTCGTTTTTGGAAGCCTCTGCATATCCTTGATAAGTTTGGTTGTTTGAGCGAATGGCGGTATTTGGGTTAAAATGAGGTTTGCCATTTATGCAGGCTATAAGTCCTAGATTATCAGGCGTGGTGGGACAGGGAGTGCTTGAGGGGACGGGGATATTATTATCGTTTGCAAATTGCACATAGGGAGATAATCGCTCTCTTGTGGCACTTTGATAAGTGAGTTCTGCACCTATGCGAAAGGTATGTTCAGTGCGCCAAACAGGGATAGGATTAAACAAAAAATCACTTTTTAGCGTTGGATTATGTGAAATTTGCGCCATATTTCCATAATTTGCCGCTGTGTAGATAGCAGCAGTATTGGTATTGCTTCTTAGCCAATTAACTTCATCGCTTACAAACCAACTCGCATAATAAGTATATCGAGAATCTGCGCTTCGATTGTTGTCTAAATATGAATAGCCAAGCGTAGTAGTGGATAATCCAATCGGCGTTTGATACAATGCTTTTACCCCAGCTTGCTACCCGCCACTTTGTGCGACATAATCGGCATTATACGCCCCACCGCTCCAAAAATAGCTATTGTATTGAGGCATATACCCTAGATTTGCTTCAATGGTTAGATTTTCATTTGGGTTGTAATACGCTTTTAGATAATAGTTGTATGATTGGCGTTTTTGGTCTTTTTGCTTGCCAGCATTTATTCCACTTGCGCTTGATAGCGGATTTGACATAAAAATAGGGATAAAACTCTGCGTGGTGCTAAAGCTAGAGATAAGTCCTAGATTTTTGGTTGCATAGCCCTCTAGTGAAGTGCGCACGAGGTGTTTGGTAAAATATGGGTGGTAATACTCGCTTGTAGAATTTAAAAAGTTAGATTCTGTTTGTGGGTCGATATGATAGTGCGTGAGGGAAAATCCTTTTGCATTGCCTTGCGTGAATTGATAAGAAATATTTGCGTGCCAACCATTGATACCACCATTATCTTTGCGCGGTTTGCGCACCTGTGCCTCCACTACCCCACCTGTAAATCCTCCATAACTTGCAGAAATATTTGAATCTTGCACGGTGATTGATTCTAAAAGTGAGGTGTCAATACTAAAGGCTTGGGAGCGTGGATTTTTTGTGCCTGTGCCATTTACACCATTATCACTAGAGAGATTTGAAGTTAAGTCATTATTCATATTAAAGCCATCGATTTGGAAGTTGTTTTGATAAT
>NZ_JBSIUV010000111.1:0-2553 GCF_053654515.1 Helicobacter sp. T3_23-1059
TTCGTCTGCATTTAATGCAACGCAACATAGTAGCGTTAAAATTAGTTTTTTCATTTTGCTACTCATTATTTGGATATATTGGACTTGTGATTCCAAAATATGCGTTAATTTCGTTTTCTGGCATTGTAATATCTTTGATAATATATGGGCTTTTACCTTTTTGATAAAGGATAAAAATAAATGGGCTATCGATTTTACTGACTTCTAAAGAGCCTGTTTCAAATATAAGAATTGGACATTTTTCTACTGAAAACACATAAAAACTTGAATCTATTTTGTTGGCATCTAAATATTCCATTGTATTATAAAGGTAGTTAGTCCAATGCTCCATTCCATCATAAAAAGATTCGTTGCTATCATTAGAGGCTTTAAGTCGCTCATAATAATCATCCGTTTGCCTTCCATAAAATCCACATTTTTCACATATAACATTACAATTTTGCTCTGCTGGTTTTGGTTGTTTGTCATAAAAATCTGCATAAAGTCCCATTGCTATAAATGTAAAGGCTAGTAGAATTTTTGTCATTATTTTTCCTTTATGGGTTGGGTTATTTCTATATGGTAACATTTTTCTTTATTTTTACTTTCATCGATAATCTTAAAATCCCGATGTGTATCTTCATATTTTTTAGCTACTTCATAGAATTTGTTGGCATTTTTAAGTGATAGCACAGAAATATCAAAAGTATTTTTAATGTCAAAATCTTGGCAATGCTGAAAACGACCCAATAGTATTAACCTTTTAATTTTTTGCTCCATTGCATTCAAAATATCGGTTTTTGTTTTGTCTTGATTAGCAAGGTCTTCGTAAATGTCAATCACTGAATGCACTTGTTTTTTGTAGGTTTGCTTTACTTTGTTTATACTATTTTGCTGAATCATATTATACATTCTATTTGCTTGGTCTTTAGGTGTTCTTGCCACATCTGTAATGGTAATAACGGAGTTATTTGAATCTCTACCAATTTCTCTTAATATATTTTTAGAATACTCTGTTATAAGACTTATATCTAATCCATTTTTTCCTACTATCTCAATACCGCTCAAATCATTATTTATTTCAAACACATTCCTAATCCTTATTTCAATATGCTCAATAATTTCATCTTTATTTATGCCATTAAAATATTTTTTAATAACTCCATTTTGGTCGCGCAAGGCGTCATAAAATGCTTTTTTGATTGTATTGCTATCAGATAAAATATCATCAATATCATCATTTTTTTTGTTTATCAGCAAACAACCATCGCTATTTTTTGGTGTATTACCATTATGGATAAGTATATTTCTATCTTTATAAACAAAATTATTGGTAAGTTTTATTGTATTGTTTCTAGTTTCATTACCTGTTTCAATATTCCATTCCATTACCCCATACCTCCCTTCAGGGATTCGTAGCTTTAACTCTCCACCTATGCAATCAGGTCCATTGCGTTCTAGTATGTAAGCATAAGGATTGGTTTGATTAAGTGATGAATTTTGCAGTTTGTCTGTTATATTGCCTTTTGAATCCACCCTATTACCATCGATAAATATATTCATTCTGCTCTTTGTAGATTCGGTAGTTTGTTTGAATCTTTCTATTGTGATTAAAATGCGTTTTTGGTATTGGACATTAAGTGGAATGGCGATTTTAGTATTTTTAACATATTGTTTTAATACTTCAAAGAAATCTTTTGCATTATTTGCTAAATCAATGCCTTTAGTATCGCCTAACTCTTTGCCTCCGTGAATGGTGTATGATGTGCTTGTGGTATTTGTGTTTGTCATATTTTTATCATTATACAATGAAATCTTATATTTGCCTAAATCATCGTTATTTTTGTTTAATATGTAATAATCAAGCAAACTAATTACATTTTCTATTTTAAGATAATATTTGCCTTCCTCTAAAGGCTTTGTTGAATCTTGTTTATGTAAATATAAATCATAGTAAAAACTTTGATTGTTGATATCTGGCAGGGCAAATCTTTTTCTTTCCATATTTTCTTTAGAATCTGCTTTTAGATTATTTAGTGGCATTCCACTTCTAGCTGGTTTATGTATAATTTCTCTTTCGTTTTCCAAAAATACTAGCACATTGCCATCAAATTCCAACCTAAATCTTGTTTCAATAATTTTTAATTCTATAGAAGTGATTCTATCTGCATATACTTCCTTTGCTGTGCCTTTTTTGTCATTATCGTTATATATGCAATAGGCGTTATGTTTTATGTCATCGCTTGTATTGATTCCTACATTCTTATCATAAGCAAAAAATATGATATTTCTATTGACTAGTGTTTCTTTGTTGTTTGGATTTAATAATTTTTCATCAAACAAATCAGCAAGTTTTAATTCTAAAATAGTGCCATATTTTCCCTCTATCTCTACATAATCTTTGTTGGTTGGGATAGAATCTAATTGTTTATGATTCTTATCTGTAAGGTTTATGTTGGATATTTTATTGGTAAGTGGTGGAAAAGGCTCACTTTGATTTGTCTTATCTTTTAATCTGCCCGTAGTTGCTTTTCTGCCGTGATAGCTATTATCTACTATCTTAAACGCCCAGCG
>NZ_JBSIUV010000112.1:0-2528 GCF_053654515.1 Helicobacter sp. T3_23-1059
TTTTATTTAGGCATTATTTATTTTGGACTTACGCACCTGCTATCAAATCCCTACTCTCAAATCACTCTAGGCGTGCTAGGAGGGCTATATCTAGCATATATTAGCCTAAAGATTTTGCGCACCCCCTATGATAAAGACAAGACAAATACCACGCTAGAATCTAGTATCAAATCTAGCTTAGATTCTAAGCCTAGCATAGATACTAAAATAGCCTTGCCTGATAGCTTTTGGCGTGCGCTTGTGGTAAATCTATCAAACCCTAAGGCGATTTTATTTTTTGGCGTGGTGGTTACGCAGTTTATTGGCAAAGATTTAGCCCTTAGCATTGTGGTGCTTTATGTGTCGCTTGTGAGTGCTTTTGTCTGCGTGGTGGCGGTATCTAGCTATTGTAGAAAATACATTACTTACAGGGTATTTTTTATCATTGATAGAGTTAGTGCGGTGTTGTTTTTTGGCTTTGCATTATCGCTTTTTTATCACGGATTTTGCGTGTGGCAAGATATAGGCTAGATTTTGCAAAATCTAAAAACCTATTGTGCTAAAATAACGCATACAAAATGCTACAAAACCTATCCAAAACCATACAAAAGGAGACAAAATGAATGCGTTAGTGCAGTTTAGAATGGATAGCGAGGATAAAGATGTGCTTGAAGCGATGCTAAAAGATATGGGGCTAGATTTAGGCACAGCCTTTAGAATGTTTGCTAAAAAAGTGCTAAAAACGGGTGAGATTCCTTTCACGCCAAGCACGGAAATCGACCCTGATACCATAATGACAAAAGAAGACAAAAAGGCATATAAAAAGGCGTTAAAAGAGCTAGAGCGAGGTGAAACGATAAGCCACGAAGAGCTAAAAAGGAAATTTGGGCTATGAGCTATAAGCTAGAATACGGCAAAGATTTGCTTAAATTTTTGCAAAAGCACCAAGAATTAGCCCCAAAAGTCGTAGAAAAACTAGAAATTATCGCGCAAAATCCTTATAACAACCCTTGCGATATTGCCAAACTACAAGGGCAAAAAAATCATTATCGTTTGAGAGTTGGCAAATATCGTGTGCTTTATGAAGTGCGCGAAAATCAGATTTTAGTCATCTATGCTTACAAAGCCGATTCGCGCGGGGATATTTATAAATAAATCACACACTAAAATACACTGCCAAAATCGTAGCAAAAAGCCCAAAACCTAGTGCGCTAAAGCTAGCGATTCTATCTTTTTTGCAAAAAGAAGTCATAATAAGCCCAGAGAGATAAAATAGCAACAACGATACGCCAAATCCCATCGCCAAAAAATCAAACCACGAAAACGCAAAATCCCCGATTTTAAACTTGCTACCTTTTGATTTGTGCATAAGAAGTAGCACGCCATAAAGATTTCGCTTCGTTACTTGCATAACCACCCCCCCATCGCGCTCTTTTAAAATCGTTGCACCATAATACACATTGCCCATATTCACATTCCCTCGCGCAATCTTTATGCTTCTATCGCTTGGAATCTCTAAATTATGCTCTTTTAATAACGCTAGCATTAGTTCTTGTTCTTCGCCCTTTTTTGGCATAGAATCTAGCGGGATTTTGGTGATTTGCGCTCCTGCATCTTGTTTTATGTCATAGATATATCCCACTCCTGTCAAAGCATAAATAAGTGCTAGTGGCAAGAAAAATAAACTCAAATATAAATGCAGTTTTATCCAAAATTTTTTGCTAATTTTGATTTTTTTTATGCTTTTTGTAAGTCTTGCAAAAAGCAAATTGATAATTTTTAGTTTGTATGTCTTGCTCATAAGAGTTCTCCTTATTTAAGAAAATTTAGCTGTGTATATCGCATCGCAACTGCAAAAAATCAAGCATTATAAAGCAGATTTGTAAAATAAATGTGAATTGTAAAACTTATTTGCAAAATTTGCTTTTTTGTAGATTTTAGGCATAAAATCGCATTTATAATGTATTTGGTGTTTTTAATCACAAAGATTTTATAGATTTTGCTACAATTTTGGATTCTTATGCAAACAATAATAAAGCACAAAAATGCATAAAAAAATCAAAAAAGGCAAAACAATGAGTCTAACTAATCCCCTAAAATCCATAAAATCACTTGCTATTTTTATCGTTTTTTCTCTATCGATATGTGAAAGTACCTTTTAATAATTCTGTTCCATCATATTGGACATCGCAAGTTTTTTCTATTTCCTTACTTGGTGGATAAACACTTGTATACCATTCATATTCTGCATCTGCATCGTTTGAATGTATATGTATCAAAGATTCAATACCGTATTCTTTAAGCTCATCAGTAGGCAAAGAAAATCCACCGCTTATTCGAGTTATTGTGCCACTTTCTACATCTTCATAATATGTGCTTTGTATCTTAAATGGGTGATTCTCATTTACTTTTTCCCCAAATTCATTTATCATATAATCATCATAATATTCAGGCTTTGATGCGCAATAATAAATCTCTAATTTTACAATGCTGTTTTCTTGTTTTTCTAACCAGCTTATCAAGTCATACGCGCTTTTTGGTGTATATAA
>NZ_JBSIUV010000113.1:0-2481 GCF_053654515.1 Helicobacter sp. T3_23-1059
TTATGGTTAGCAAGATTTCAGTTTGCAAGGATTGTGTTAGACTAGATACATTGCTTGCATTGCCTAAAGTATTCATATACGCCACTAAAGCATTGCATTTATTGATATTTGCATTATCGCGCACGCCTAAAATCATACATTCTGCTTGCACGATAGATTTTAGTGCCTCGCTCATCGTAAAGGCTACTTCGCTTTTTGCTTTTAGCGTGGCTAGCTCGATTTCTTGGCGTGTTTTTTCGACATTTAGGCTTAGCTCTCTATCTTTGTATTCTAGCTCCTCTAGCTTTACACTTGCATCAAGGCTTAGTTTTGCTAGCTCACTGCCTGTAAAATTGCTATCTTTTAGCTTTTTTGCTACTTCGATAAAGTTGCCTATAAACCTAACGACATTCACTTTTTAGCCTTTTTTTTGCTTTTTTTAGCGTGTTTTTGTGGGCGTTTTTAGAGTTTTAGCTTCGCAAAAAGCTCGTTTCTTTGTTGTTTAGTCCTAAGCTACTGCCCCCGCTTGTATCGCTTATGCTTCCTATTGTCCCGCTTATGCCTGTGCTTTGACTAGGATTTATCGCGTTTATCGCACTCTCAGATATTTGCCCTGCCTTTTTTTGCGCGTTTTGGGTATCGTTGTATTTTTTTGTTTCAAAGTCTAGGGTTTTTTGTTGTTGTTCTAGTTGCTTTTTGGCTAGCTCATCTTGCTTTTTTTGCTGGCTTGCTTGCAGTCCTATGCCTATCAAAGAGGTAACGCCTTGCACTAAGGCTTGCACCCAGAAACATCGAAAATCTAAAAGCCTGTGTAAAAACATTAAAAAATACAAATGAAACATTGTTTGCCTCCTGTTTTGTGGATTTTAAGCGTTTTTGTCGCTTTTATTCGCGCTCAAACGCAGTTTTGTCTTGCGCTTCTTGCTCGCCATTTTGGTTAGAATCGCCCTCGCCAGATTCGCCATTTTGGTTTGCGTTTGCATCGTGCCATTCTCTGCTGCCAAAAACTGCGTTTTGTGCGTTTCTTGCGTCATCTCGGGCTTTTAGTCGTTCGTCCTCGCGTTTGTTGTAGCGTTCGTTTTCGATTTGTCGTTGTTGCTCGCTTGCATTCCACGCTTTATTAGCCATTTCCCATTGTTTTTTCATATTTGCATAGCTCATACCAGCATTTGCGATATTTACCGCGCTATCGATTCCAGCTAATGCCCAGCCCGCTGCATTGCGTCCTTTTTCGGCTTTTTGCTCGGGCGTTAGATTTTGTTGTATTCCAAACTTTTGAGCTTGCTCATTGTATGCTGCTTTTTGTGCGCGATAGTTGCCAAAGCCCGCTCCCACTTTGTATTTTGGTTTTTGCAAATCCTCTGCGCTTTGTGCGTTTAGAATCGAATTTAGTCTATCTTGCCCGATTTGCTTATTTTTTTGGGCTAGGCTTAGTTTTTGTGTAGCTTGTGTGTTTGGGTTTTGCAGGGCTTTCATATCAGCAAAGCTAGATTTTATCCCAGCATTTTGCAGGGCGTTGCTAGCGGTTATGCTTGGATTTTGTTTTATGCTATTTCCAAAATTACCAAAACTTTGGGTATTTACCTTTGGTGCTGTGCTTAAAATGCTATTTGTGTTGCTAAAATTTAGCGGTGTTTGTGCGGTTTTTGCCATCTGTTGTCCTTTCTTGTGGTTTTATTGTCGATTAAAACTCGTTTGTGGATTTATCCCTAGCTTTTGTGCATAATCAAAGTAGCGTTTATCATTTTGGCTTATAATCTCGCCATTTCGCTTGATTTGCCCATTTTCGTATTTTATATGCACGCCTCCACCTAAATTTAGGCTAGGGGTTTGATTTTGTGGATTTTGCATTGCATAGCTTTGTGGATTTTGATTTTGGGCAAAATATTCGTTTTGAGCATTTTTTAATTCTGCTCGATATTGCATTTGTCTTTGCTTTAAAAACTCTACATAATCTTTTTTCCCATTTTTGTAAGGTATTTTTTGTCCTAGTTCTTTTGCAAAAACATCAATTTCATTGATGTCATTGTCAGTGAGTGGCTCCCCGCGCTCCATTTTCATCACAAAAGAATCTATACGCGCATTTTGCGTTGGGCGGTAGCTATCCTGCTTGTCTAAAACTTCGCGCGAAGTTCGCTCGTTTGTATTTTTTGCGGTTGCAGTATAATTCCACGCTTGCGCTCGCTCTAAATTAGCTCCTGTGGTGTTATATTTGTATTTTTCAAAATCCATTTTTTCACGCGCTAGCGCGGTGTTTGTGTTGATTTCGTGTTCTTTTAATGCCATTTCTTTGTCGGCGTGTGCCATTTTTTGCTTAAAAATCGCCCTTTCATCATCTGCCTTAAACTTCTCTCTAAACGCCGTTGTGGCGTTTGTAAGGCTTTGCGTGGCGTTGTTGCCCGCTTGGATTGCGTTTGTGGCAAACTGCGCGGCGTTGGTAGCATACGCGCTACCTCCTCGCCCTGCTGTGATGTCGCCTCCGTGTGCTATACTCATTTTTTT
>NZ_JBSIUV010000114.1:0-2371 GCF_053654515.1 Helicobacter sp. T3_23-1059
ATTTTATATTTTTGTTTGACCCTAAAAAGCGCAAGGCATTCCTCTTTATTTGTATGTGTGCATTTTATTTCATCTGAATCTGTTTGTCGTATATCCACTAGAATCTCAATGAATGAAGTATAGTAATTAAAAACATTGCTTAAAATATAGCATATTTCTTGCTCTTGTTTTGATAATTTATTCAAGGTTAAATTCCTTTAATAGAATCTAGAATAGAATCCAAAAGTGATTGCCATCAATTTCTTTTGGTTTAAGAGATTTTATCCTTTTCACTGTCTTGTCCTTTTGCTGTTTTTATTGATACATAAATTTTCTTTATCACAATTATGGCGACATAGCAAATTATCGGGATTGCAAACCATATCAAAGCCCATATAAAAGCGATTAAAAAGATTCCTAAAGCTATCTTTATATCCATTTGTCCGTCTAATAATTTGCCCTGCTCTCTATCATACACCAAAAGTAGCATAGGTATGAGATATAAAAAAATCCACAATGCAAATATTTTTATTTTGCTTTTTATTTTAAATAAGCAAACTAACATTATGCAGGGCAATAGTAATTCTAACATTAGAATCTCTTTGTTGATTGTAGTTTATCGCTGATAGAATCTAAAATTCCATACCAATCTTTATCATCGTAATATATTTGTAAGTTTTTTGCCATAACTTGATATTTTTTCTTTAGCTAAAATATGGTAAAGAGTGCCTATTTTTTCAATAGTGGGATTTTGTATTCTAGCAATAATTCATTTTAATAACAAACAACCAACATCTAAATTTGCACTAGGGTCATTTTTAATTTGCTCTTTTGTGTAGCCCATTTTATCAATCAATTCTTTCCAATAGCTATAATTTATATTCATAGGGCGAAAAGATTCTTGCTCTCCTTTGAATGCTTCAATGGGTTGTTTTAATAAAGTATCATACAATCTATCATAGTATCCGTGCGTTGTCTCTAAAAATATTATAGCTCTAACCAAATCGCTATCAATGTTATATTTTTCTGCATATATAGAAATCAGATTTTCATTATTTGTAACTTCTTCAAAGATATTTGGCGTAACAAGGTTTCGTTTTAAAAAATTTCCAATATCACCAATGATTCCGCTTTTATACCCATCAATCTCAAATATTGCAGGTGTATTTTTTATAATGTTATCTTTTCTATCTTTTGCTTTTGAAATGGTTGGTATATTTTTATACTTATTGCACTCTCCACTCCCCTCCCATTCCCCAAAACACCTCAAAGGTATCATAAAATCTACATTATAATAGCCTTTGTTTATATCATCAGCTGTTAATTGAATCTTTTGTGATGGGGAATTGTTTGCTTCTTTTGTATCTCTAAATGGGATAAAGGAGAGAAAGATAAGTTTAGAGATTATGGGGATAATATTGCCATTAGAATCTTTTGGAAGATTTTTATCTATTTGAATCTTTATAGTTGTATTTTTATCTTGCAGTTTAGCAATATGCGTTTGTTTAGAATCTTGGACATAGCAAAATATGGGAGTGTCTTTTGTAATGCCTTTGTTTTGAGATTCTAGCTCTTGTAAGTTTATGTTGTTTATGTGAATGCTAAAATTCCCACTATTGCTAAAAGTATCTACTTGCTCTTTAACTTTTAGCTTTATGCCAAAGCAACTATAAATATGATTTGGCTCTAGTGTGGTATGAAGTGTGTAGGGATTAGTTTGGTTAGGTGGCATTTTAGGAATCCTTAATATTTATATTGGCTCAACCCACCTTAAGCGACTTATTTCTTATCATTTTCAACAAGACATTTTGGCAAAATTTTATACAAACCTTGCTGTTTAATTTGAGTATTATATCTAAATTCTGTTTCTTTTCAATGAAGCAAAAAATTATCTTTTTTGATTCTTTTAAATTTGCTTAATCTATGTTTTGCATAACCACTTTTGCTTGTAGTTGCAAGTGAAATGAAGCAAAAACACAGGTGTTTTTTATTTGCTACTTAAGCCTCTTTTTCCTCTCACTCTTTTAGCACCCAAAATCTATATCAAAAGATTGCTTTCATCAACTTTGATTTCACCATTTAATGTAGAGATTTTCTCACATTCTTTGGCGATTAAAATGCGGATTTGATTGATGATTTTATTGATACTTTGACGAGAAATGTTGCTTAATTTTGCAATTTTAGAAGCTTCAATATCAAGACAAAAAAGTTTAAGAATCTCTCTTGTTTTTGCTTCTGAAATTCTTGAACGAATGATATACTTGTTTTTCATCGTGTGCATCATAACTTAAAGCTACTTTATGTGAGGGTAAGTTGAATTGAGCCTAATATATAATGTAGCCCCGTGCTTTATCTTTTTCATAATCATCGTATGCCCAATCATTTGGATTTT
>NZ_JBSIUV010000115.1:0-2284 GCF_053654515.1 Helicobacter sp. T3_23-1059
ATGTTTTTTAAATATGGTTGATTTTTGCAAATTTTTATCTTGCATAATACAAAAAAAAACAACCTGCAAAAAAGATAATGAGAAATCATTTTATCATAATGACTTAGATTTTGATAAAAGCTCGTTAAAATCGTGCTTTCATAGATTTTATCATTTTTTAGCAACTTACAAAAATACGCCAAAAAATACCCGCAAATCAACAAAAACAAAAAATGTAAAAAATCGTAACAAAAAGTAAATGCTACAAAATCTAAAACATATTGCGCACAAAAATCCTTAAAAAATGCGTAAAATATGTTTGATTTATGGGGATTTTGCTTCTTTTTGTCTTGCTTTTGATACAATTTAGCAATGATTTTCACAAAAAACACGCAAAAAAACGCGGTAGATAAAATCTAAAAATCTATCAAAAATTTGTTAGATTTTTGTTGTAGATTTTATCCATTTGCAAAATTTCACCCCTAAGGAGCAACTATGAATCCCACTTATTCACGCAAAATCCAACACCTCCAAGAATCCGCTACGATTGCGATTTCTACCCTTGCAAGAGAGCTAAAAGCACAGGGCAAAAATATCCTTAGTTTTTCAGCGGGCGAGCCAGATTTTGACACGCCAAACGCAATCAAAGAAGAGGCAAAAAAAGCCCTTGATAGCGGATTTACCAAATACACTGCGGTAGCAGGAATCCCAGAGCTAAAGCAAGCGATTGTAGAAAAACTAAAAAAAGATAATGGCTTAGAATACACACCAAAAGAGATTTTGGTAAGCAATGGCGCAAAACAATCGCTTTTTAATGTATTTCAAGCAATCATTGATGAGGGCGATGAAGTGATAATCCCCGCACCTTATTGGGTTACCTACCCAGAGCTAGTGGAATATAGCGGGGGCAAAAGCGTGATAATCAATACAGATTCTAAAAATGGGCTAAAAATCACCCCCACGCAGCTAAAAAACGCAATCACGCCTAAAACAAAAGCCATCGTGCTTACCACGCCATCAAACCCCACAGGTATGGTGTATTCGCGCAATGAGCTAGAGGAAATAAACGCGGTTTTAAAAGGCACAAATATTTGGATAATCGCTGATGAAATCTATGAAAAACTTATCTATGATGGGGAGTTTTGCTCGGTGGGCGCGATAGATTCTGCCAGCTTAGAGCGCACTATCACTATAAATGGACTTAGCAAATCTGTGGCAATGACAGGCTGGCGTATGGGGTATCTAGCCTGCAAAGACGCAAAGCTAGTAAAAATGATGGACAACTTGCAAAGCCAATGCACTTCAAATATCAACTCCATAACCCAAAAAGCCGCCATAGTCGCGCTAAATGGCTCGGTAGATAAAGACATAGAGACAATGAGAGCGGCATTTAAAAATCGCAGAGATATAGCCTGTGAGCGCATAGGGAAAATCACAGGTTTAACCGTGCTAAAACCGCAGGGCTCATTTTATCTTTTTATCAATATAAATGGTGTGGGAGCGATAAAACCAAACCTAAAAATTAGCGGGGATTCTAGCGGGGGTTTTGTAGCGAATTTTGACAAGTTGGATTCTATGGAGTTTTGCAAGCAGTTGTTAGAATCTCAAGGCGTAGCACTTGTCCCGGGAAGCGCGTTTGGCGCGGAAGGATTTGTGCGAATGAGCTTTGCTTGCAAGGAGGAGCAAATATTAGAGGGCTTAGAGCGCATAGAAAAATTTATCAATAGTTAGCGCAAAATCAACAAATGATTTAAAATCAAAATGGAAGGTGTTTTTTGTGCGCTATTTTGCATAAAAACCGCATAGCAATCCACACACGCCGTCATTGTAAGATTCTGCGCGTGCAATCCAAAATAAGCCCCCCTCCCATTGCGGAGAATTTTGCCTTTTTCCCCCTCCCTTAGCACTAGGGGGCTAGGGGGTGGGTTTGTTATGCTAAAAACATTTGTCATATTTAAAGACAACGCCCAAAGTATCCAAAATCTTAATCCTCGTCATACTGAGGGAATTAGCCCAAAGTATCTCAAAAAAGCAACAATTTAGAGATATTTCGCTAACGCTCAATATGACAACATACAGATTGCCACGCATTTGTTATGCAAATGCTCGCAATGATGGAGTTTTCTTTGTCATATTGAGCGAAGCGAAATATCTCTACTTTGTTTTTTGGATTTTCTAAAGAAGCTGTGCTTTGAGATGCTTCGGTTTCTTAAAAAACCTCAGTCCGATAAATTTTTGTTGCATTTTGAGATACTTCGCTACGCTTAAGTATGACAAATGTTGTCAGTATGATAAATATTTTTTT
>NZ_JBSIUV010000116.1:0-2257 GCF_053654515.1 Helicobacter sp. T3_23-1059
TAAAAATTACACTTCACCACTTGCGCGTCTGTCTCTTTTGCTTTTGCGTAGAGTTTTTCATACATTTGGGGGTTTATGAAATCATCAGATTCGACAATGCCGATATATTCGCCCTTTGCTTTTGCTATGCCATTATTTACCGCTACGCCATAGCCTCCGTTTTCTTGCGTAATTAAGATGATTCGCTTATCTTTGTTAGCAACTTCGTGCAGGATTTCGCCCGTGCCATCGGTGCTCCCGTCATTTACGATGATGATTTCTATCTCACGCAGGGTTTGGTTTAGCACGGATTCTACGCATTCGCGGACATATCGCTCGACATTGTAGCAGGGGATTATTATTGAGATTTTTGGGTTCATTTTTTACCTTCCTTTTTAATGTAGTGTTTGAAATAATGCTTGATTTTGCGCAATAAGCCCTTTGGCTTTGGCTCGTTTAGCTCGGCGAAATAGCTTTGTGGCGAATCTAAGATTTTGGCTAGTTTTCGCCTCTGATGCCATTTAAAGCCACAGGATTTGATTTGGGCTTTTGTTAGCGTGGCAAACTCGCTTTGAAAGCGTTTGAGAAAATCTAGTTTAAATTCTGTTGCGATTCGCTCGGCATTCCATTTGTAGCCACAAAATTTGAGATAGAAAAATAGCCCTTGATACGCGCTAAAAAGATTTTCGTGCTTCAAAAACGCTTCGATAAAGTCGTATTCATCGCAAATACAATAAACTTTTGCCTTGCTATTGCTAGATGAGGCGTCATTGTCCGTGCGATAGCAGTAAAATGCGTCATTTAGCACATACATTGACTCCGCGCAAATCGTAGTGATAAAAGAAAATCCCGTGTCTTGGTAGCTAGCACCCGCGCTTTCGTTAAATGCGATTTTGTGCCGTGCTAAAAAGTCGCTTTTAAAAATAGAGCTTTGGTTCATTTTCCACGCGGATTTTAGGAATGCGGTTTTTAGTTTTGTAGATTTTGGGCTTTTGTCAAATTGAAGTTTTTTGCCATAAAAGTGTTTGCGTTTAATTATAGGCGTGTGGGTAAATCTAGATTCGCGACTATCTGTGCTTTGTGATTTTGACGCATTTAAATCTATCGCGTTAGAATCTAATCCGTGAAAACATAAAATATCACTTTTGATAATGTCGCAATCTTGCTCTTTTGCGCATTTGTAGAGAATCTCATACATTTGGGGTTTTATGAAATCATCAGATTCGACTATGCCGATATATTCGCCTTTTGCGTGTGCTATGCCTAGATTCATTTGGTAACCGTAGGATTTTTTGGACGAAACGATGACACGCAAACGCGAATCTTGTTTTGCATAATTTTGCAAAATCTCTAATGTGCCGTCAGTGGAATTTGCGTCAATGCAAAGAATTTCAATGTCTTTTAATGTTTGACACAGCACGGAATCTACGCATTCTTTGATAAATCGCGCGGAATTTAGCGTGGGGATAATTATGGAGATTTTGGCTTTGTGTGTTTTAGTCGCATTTGCGTTCATTTTAGCTCCATTTGGGCGAGTTTTAGGGCTTCGGCGATGACTTTGTCCATATCATAATATTTATAGCTGCCAAGCCTGCCGCCAAAGATTAGGTTTTTCTCTTTGTCCGCTAATGCCTTGTATTTTTCATAAAGGGCGTTGTTTTTAGCGTCATTTATGGGGTAAAATGGCTCTTTTTGTATGTCCCAATTTTGCGGATATTCTATGCTAATAATCGTGCGTGGCGAAGTGATAAACTCAAAATGTTTATGCTCGATAATGCGCGTGTAAGGCGTGTCAATGTCCGTAAAATTCATAACCGCAACGCCTTGATAGTTCTCACACTCCAAAATCTGCTCTTCAAAGCGCAAAGAGCGATACTCTAATGCGCCGTAAATATAGTCAAAATAGCTATCGATTGGTCCTGTAAAAATAATCTTTTTTGCGAGTTTGGAGAGTTGCGCCCTGTCGCTTAAAAAATCTGTGTTTAGCCACACTTCACAATTTGCTAGTAATTTCTCAAAAATCTGCGTATAGCCACCTTTTGGGATTCCTTGATATGGGTCGCTAAAATAGTTATTATCATAAGTGAAGCGCACGGGGATTCGGCGGATAATATCTGCTGGAAGCTCGGCGCAAGGCTTGCCCCACTGCTTTTGCGTGTAGCCTTTGATGAGTTTTTCATAAATGTCTTTGCCAACTAACGAAATGGCTTGTTCTTCTAAATTGCGTGGCGTGTGTTTTATCGCGCTTTTTTGCGAATCGATGATTTGCTTTGCAAGG
>NZ_JBSIUV010000117.1:0-2131 GCF_053654515.1 Helicobacter sp. T3_23-1059
TATATTTTTGGAATATTCCGTTACAGCACTTATATCAACATTGCCCTGCCCCATCACTTCAATATCTCTCAAATCATCATATTGTCTATTTGTCTTATTTATCTCAAATTTATTTCTAACCCTCACTTCAATATACATTTCAACAAATTCTTTTATATTATTTGTCGTTTTGCCAAGTATTTCTTTTGTTAATTCGCCTTGCACATAATTATGAAAAGTTAGGCTTTTATATTCCTTATCTAAAACATTATCCACAATGTTACCATCTTTATCTTTTACTTCTTTTGCTTTGATTAACAAACAACCATCGCTCATTTTTGGAGAAAACCCATCGTGTATAAGTATATGTCTATTGTGATGAACAAAACTATTTTTTAGATTTAATGTATTATTTTGAAAGTGTCTTTTAACTTCTATGCCATTCTTATAAACTTTATGCCACACAACCCCATACCCCCCCTCTGGGATTCGTAGCTTTAGCTCTCCACCTATGCTATCAGGTCCATTGCGCTCTAGTATGTAAGCATAGTTGTTTTCATCATTTGGTAATGAAAAAGGGTTAAACATTTCATATTCTTTATTGTCTTGCGCTATATTTTTTTCTATAAAATTACCATTAGAATCTATCCTTTTGCCATCGATAAATATATTCATTCTACCCATTGTAGATTCATTAGTTTCTTTGAATCGCTCAATGAGAATTAAAATCCGTTTTTGGTATTTCACATTAAGGGGGATATTTATAGATTCTTTTGACTTAATATGCGCAAGTAGCGTTTGAATAAAGTCATCATACTCATATCCTAAATTGATATTTTTATTGTTATTGTCTTTTTCTGCTGTTTTAAACTGCTGATTATCAATTTGTGCAACATCTACCACCGTGTTTTTATCATCTCTCTTTGTAATTTTTAGGTTAAAAAAATCTACTGATAGATATGATGCTAAATCTGATGCTTTAGTGCTTGAAGTAGGCATATATATAGCATTATCTAGTGGAATTGTAACAAAATATGATTCATTATTGTCAATTTCTGGTAAAAAATCTTGTGTATTTTTTGGGTCATCATAATAGAAACTTTTATTTTTATCTGTTTGTGAAAAATAAACACTTGCTCTATTTTTGGGTTTTATCTCTGTATCATTTATTTTATTATTTTTTATTGCTACTCCACTTCTAGCATTCCATTCCCTAATAACGCGCTTATTTTCTAAAAATTGCAAGGTTTGCCCATCAAACTCTAAACTAAAGCGCGTTTTAAGTATTTTTAGTTCTATGGAAGGGACGCGGTCGGTTAAAACATTGTTGCCATTTTTACTATAAATATGATAAGTTGGAGTATTAACATAAGCAAAGAATATGATATTTTTATTTATGAGTGTTTCTTTGTTGTTGGGATTAAATAAATTTTCATCAAACAAATCAGCAAGTTTTAAGTCAATACAATCTCCTTGTTTGTTTGTTATCTCTACATAACCTTTGGGGATAACTTTTAATTTAAAATTGTTTTGTTGGCTTTCTTGTTTATCATTGTTATTACAAATTGTATAAATTTGCTTATTACCAAGCGATGGAAATGCATCCTCTCTGCCTTTTTTATAACTCCCATTTACTACCTTAAATGCCCATTTAATATCCTCTTCTGCTATATCGTTAAATCTATGCTTATCAGCGATAATGGTTTTAATGATATTACCTTGCTTTAATTCGTCTATTTTTTTCTTCCGTTCCTCACCTTTTTGATATTTGTCTTTTACTTTATAATAGGTTTGCTTCTCATAAATAAATGCCCTTAATTGTATTTCTTGTTCTATGTCTATGGTGTAGATTTCATTATGAGGATTTGATAGAGATGAATCATTATCAATAAATTCGCTATTCTCTTGCTTATAAGCCTTGATAATGCCTATATTTGCCTTTTTTTGTTTTTGTTTAGGGAATCTAAGATGTTGAATGCAGGTTTGAAAGATACAAGGTTTAGTTGGTTGCTTTGGGTCTAAAGGCTCTTGTTTATAAGTATCACTTCCTTGTAATATTGCATAAAAAGGTTTTAGTTTGAATTTAAAGTCTATTTTAAACTCTACCATTTTGGCATTTTTATCTAGCTCACTCAATTTTTGGCTTAATCTC
>NZ_JBSIUV010000118.1:0-2116 GCF_053654515.1 Helicobacter sp. T3_23-1059
AATATTTAAGAATCTTTTTTTTAATCTATCTTGTTTTAGTCTCTTAAATTCTTGCAAAGGTTTTTATTATGTGGTGATATACTTGTTTTTCATCGTGTGCATCATAACTTAAGACTCATTTGTGTGAGATTAAGTTGGGTTGAGCCTTTTAATTTGTATCAATGAAATAGCAAGATTTGTATAAATATTGTCAAATTCAGTTGTCTTAAGCCTTTTTAATGCGCTACGAGACGAAAATCCCACTGCATTTACCTGCAACTGCCGATGGGCAAAACTAGCGATTAGCTAATAATTTTTTAACAAAATCCACTCTTTTTTTGCGACAATGGGGATAAAATTGTAAAATCGCTCTTTATTTTTTAGATAATCGCTTTCTTTCATCGCAATACATATTTTTTCATTTGAATCTAAAATCGTGCTAATTTGTGGGTTTTTTAGCGATAAAAATTCGTCCTTAAAAGGCTTTTTTGCGGTTTGATGTGCGTAAAAATAGCCTGAAAATGATGGCTTTGCGTCTAAAAATACGATTTGCCCTTCACCATCCCACCGCGTGAAAATGTCCTTTTGATGGCGTGGATATACTAGTGAATCTAACTTGCCACTTGCCAAAAATGCGCATAAAATTAGTATTAAACTTAATGGTAAAAGCCAAATTCCACGCCTAAATCTTTTTTTTGTGCTAAAAATAAAATTTGCCACAAGTATGCAAAATGCGGGGGCGCAGGGCAAAGTGTATGCTTCTAAAATGTTTCGTGAAAATGTCAAAAAGCAAAGTGGCATTACAATCCAAAGTGCTAAATAGAAATTTTCGATATTTGCGGGATTTAGGGCGATTCGCGTCGAACTTATTACCAAATCTATCGCCCTAAAATCCTTGCGAACCCTAAAAAATCCGTAGATTTTCTTTGCCACAAAACCCACAAATACAACACTCCACGGTAAAAATGAGATAAAGAAAAACCACCAAATTGTGCCTATGGGTTGAGAATGTGCGTTGCCATACAAATCCCCTTCCCACCCGCTTACAAAAAATCGCTTAAAATGTTCGCCAATGATGAAATACTCTAAAAATCCCGCGCTTTTTACCTCAAATGCGATATACCAAGGTAGTGCGATGAGTAGCATTAGGGCTGTCCCGCTGAAAAAGGGGAGATTTTTTAGGTGCAAAATTTGCGTTTGTGGCGTAAAAAATCGCAATGAGATTATAAAAGCAAATATGGGAAGCCCAACTAGCACAAAAATCAGCGGTCCTTTGGCAAGAAGCCCAAGCCCCAAACCTATGAAAAATAGGTAGCCAAATATTTTGCTGGTTTTTTGCGCATTTGCAAATTCGTCATTCTGAGTGAGTGAAACGAGCGAAGAATCCAAATTATGCGAATCTAAATTATATGAATCGCAATGTTGCAAAGGCGAATCTAATTCATTGATTCGCTTTTCTATCATTGATTCGCTTGACGCAACAGATTCGCGCGTTTTGGATACTTCACTATGCTCAGTATGACTTGGTTTGTGTAAATGATTATCAAAAGTCAAATTACCCACAACACACCGCCAAAAACTTATCATACATAGCATTACACAAAATAGCAGTGCCTCATCTGTCATCACCGCGCCACTAGCGACAAATCCAATCCCTGTGGTAGATAATATCACCGCACACGCGATAGGACGCAAAGCCAAATATTCGTCTTCATTTCGCCTAAAAATCCACGCAAAAAATAGCCCATAGCAAAGTAGCCCAAAACAAAATGGCGCGAATCTCGCCCCAAATTCATTCACGCCAAACGCCCACATACTCGCCGCACTCGCCCAAAAGCTAAGTGGTGGTTTGCCCCAAAATGGCATTTCGTAGTCGTAGTAGTAAAGCACTATCCATTCATTTAGCTCTAATATTTTGCGCGACATATCCGCGTAACGAGCCTCTGTGGTATTCATAAGCGGGTAGAAATTTAGGCTAATTAAACGCACGATTAGGATAAATAAAAGCAACGCGATTAGCGCGTAAAGCGATGCATTTTGACGATTTAAAAACAAAAATGAGTGCATTTATATCCCTTTGCAAAAATTTGGCGCATTGTAGCGTATTTATTTGGCTCAATTTAACTTAAGCTGTTGT
>NZ_JBSIUV010000119.1:0-2067 GCF_053654515.1 Helicobacter sp. T3_23-1059
TACACAAATTGTAAAGCATTGCTCTGCAGATGAGCTTTTGCCTATAATAAGGGATTTAAGCGACATTATCAAGACAGAATTTTATAGTGATTGTTGGGCTGCGTATGATGGATTAGTAGATTTCGGCGCAAAAGCACATTATCGTGTTAAACATAGCAAAAATGAGTTTGCAAAAGGTAGAAATCACATAAATGGTATTGAAAACTTCTGGGGCTATGCAAAACATAGATTAAGCAAATTTAAAGGAATCAAAAAAGAGAATTTTTTGCTTCACTTAAAAGAAACAGAATTTAGGTATAATACTCAAATTAGACAGCAAGATTTGTATAAAATCTTGCTGAAAATGATAAGAAATCAACCGCTTAAGTTGTCTTGAGCCTAGTTTTTTTGTATTGGATTTGACTTTAAAAAACTTTTTTGGCATAATGCCTATCTAAGAGTTTAAAAGGAGATAATCCCTTTTAGTTAAAGCCCTAGATGATATACTTAGGGCTTTCTCTTATTCTTTTGCATACGCAGTTACTATCCATTTATTTTTTAGACTTTCGCCATTCCAATTTTGTTTTAATAATACTTTATGTCCTTTGTAAAAAATCTGCGTGGCTTCATTTTTTCTCATTTTTACTTCGCCTTTTGTTAAAATTTCATTTAGTTTTTCTGCAGTTATTTCTGGGGGTTTTTTCTTTATTTTTGATAGTCCATATCCTTGTATATTACCATTTTCACTTTGCCATACTTTCCCTCATACTAAATCAATACTACCAATATCCTCTCTATAAAAAGCTCCAGCGACAAAACCATTTCTCACTTGTGATAAATGGTTAAAGGCTTTTATGCCTTGCCCTCTAAATTCCTCATAATTATTACCAAATGCTTGTGCTAATTTTTGATTATCCATATTGCTACCTTTATCAAGTTTTTGGCTTGATATTGTATCTAAAATCTTAGCATTGTGTAGGCTTGTTGCGTTATTAGTATTTTTGCCTTGCATTCTCTCTAGTAAGGCTTTAGCGCGTGGGCTTGTCTTAGCAAGTTTTTCTAGCCTTTTTGTGCTAATTTGTAGTCCTTTGCCTGCTAGCGCACCGCTTGCAAATCCTGCTAGAAATTTTTCAGGGCTGAAACTTTTTATGTTGCCATTTTCATCTCTTTCTGTGTCTGCGATTCCCCCTGTGAGTAAGCTCGCTCCTATGTTATGACTTATCTTTTATCATTCCTTTTAAAACCAAAAAATGATAAATACATTCTGCTAGCCAATCAGCAATTTTGCGAATATCAGCACTACTGCTACAACCGCAATTATCGCATATTTCTAGCCCTAAATCCCCGCTGTTGTTGTATAGAGATGTCAATAACAATGTCTTAATTTGCGTTTGTATGTTTTGTTTTTGGCTCATTTGTAAAATCCTTTAATAAAAAATAATGCGTGGATTTTAGACAAAAAGCGGTGGTAAATAAAGGTGGTTAGAATTTTTTGTTGTCATATTGAGTTTGCGTAGCAAACGAAATATCTCTTTTTGGTGTTTTTGTGTAGTTTTGTTGTTTTTGTGTGGGTTTTTGTTGTGCTTGTGGTGTGCTTTGGGTAGATTTTGTTTTTGTTTGCTTTTTTTGTCTTGCTTGCAAGGGATTTTAGGTAGATAAAAGTTTAGCTTGCAAGGCATTTAGCGATTCTAAAACGCGTTTGATTGCTACTAAATCTGTGCTTGGGGAGGGGGTGCTACATTGTGCTAAAAGACTCTCTTGCTCGGCTTGTTTTAAGGCTTCTTGCTTTTCTTTTTCTTGTTCTTGCTTGGTTTGCAAAAGAGAATCTAGCTCGGTTTGTGTGGTTGTTAGTTGATTTTGCAAAGATTTTAGGGTAGATTCTGCGTTTGCTAGCTCGGCTGTTTTTGTAAAAAAAATAAATTTTTTTCATTCGAGCGTTCAAACTTCTGCACCTTGTTGCGTTTGTGCAACACGAGGTTTTGCCTGTATTTTTCTCACATCTTGTGCAAACATAATAATAATCTGTGTATGCTGGATTTGTTTTAGGCTCAAGACAACTTAAGCGGATTTTCTTTTATCATTTTTAGC
>NZ_JBSIUV010000120.1:0-2014 GCF_053654515.1 Helicobacter sp. T3_23-1059
TGCTGGGCGTAACATATAACTAACATTTTTGTTAATTATATGTTAAATATTATTAAAAATAACTTAATCAAACAGCTTAGGAGCAGAATCATCAATCTTTGCTTTTAACTCTAATTCCTTTATGGATAGTTCTTTTTCTTTTATAGACAATTCTTTAGCTCGATTCTGTTCGCGCAAAATCTCTAACTCAATGGAAGCAGATTCTGTTTGTTGTGTCTGTGCTTTTTCGATATTTTGAGAATCAACAGACTCTGCCTCAACACTAATTACTTCATCATCGTTTTCTTTATTTGTCTGTATTTCGTCCTTAGGAGCGATTATGGCATTAAAATGCCCAACACCATATTCATCAGTATATTGTTCTCTTTTCAACACTTGAATATTATCTTTATCTGGCAATCCATCGTGCGAGGTAATTGTCTTTATCTCTTTTTGAGCTTGGTAATTCACAAAATCAAAATCTATGGTAAATTGTTGTCTTTGCTTTTGAATCGTATTCCACTCGCCCTGCCCAAATAAATATGGGTTCAAATAATACAAACAACCGCCACCATTTAACTTCTTTCTTTTCAAAACCTTTTTAGAGACTAACTCAGATATTGCATTAGCAATAACCTGCTTTGAAGTTTCTAACTCTTCTGCAATCTGTGTCCTAACACCTGCAGACAAAACAACCTCATTAGAACCATAAGTTACCTTATTGGCAAGTAATTTGGCTAATACTCTTTGTGTTTTTTGACGAAGCTCTACAACTAAATTAAAATTTTCAACATACAACAACATAAATCTTTCTCGTTTTTCGGTTTTTAACAACACTTGAGAATCTGTTTCTACAACCTCACCTGTATCCATATCAAGACTTCTAGTATGTCGCTGCAAAACTTTTTGATGCCCTAAATCTAAACTTTTCATTTTTTGTCTCCTTTAATCTAAAAATCAAGCAAGTATTTGCATTTTTGCTGTATATTAGCACAAAAAAAACAAATTCGTTAATTTGGTAATAAAAAAAACAAAGAAATTATAACTTATATATGTTATAATAATTGCTTAATATTAGCTTAAATATAATATTTACAAGTTATATGCTTCTCTTGTAATTTTTTAATGAAAAGTAAAAAATTTGAAAAATTTTTCAAATTTTAAAACTTAAACAAAATGTGTAAAATCTACACAAAAAAATTTTTTGCTCCAAAAATATAATACGAGGTATTATATAAGATAACACCACAGGTTATGTAAGATAACACCACAGGTTATATTTAAGAAATAGACAAAATAACGATACCAACGAACTTTCAAGCACTTTTTTGAGCAAAAATCCCTTTCTATGTTCTTTATAGGCAAACCAAAAACTCCAAAGAAATCAAAAAAAGCAACTATGTTGCAAATAAAACAGGACTTTCAAAAACAATAACTCTAAAAACTTACAGAAACACTACTAAAATCAATTTGAAATAATTATGACTATATCCCTACTATAAAAACAAATAAAAAAGATTTTAAGCCTATTTCTATAAGTTTTTACCCACAAAAATAAATGATAAAAATATAATTAAAAACAAAGCACACACATCACTAAACTACAAATCATAATCATCACTCACATTTCGATTTACAATGCAATTTAATTTAATGTTGATTTTGATTAAATTAAAAATCTAGTTTAGATTTACATTGCATTGTAAATTTTGCTGTGAAGCAAAATGTTATTACATTATGATTATAAATTATAATGTAATTTGAAATATTTTTTTACATTGTGCAAAACAAAACGCGGTAGCACAATGTAATATGTATAGCAGAGTTAAAAACTCTGCTTACATTATGCTTATGCGTGCGCTAGGCACGCAACGCAAAAGACTATATACCCCTCTTATTATTTACAATGTTATTGTAAATAATACTCACACCCACCTTGTGCTATGAGGCTCACGCTGAAGCTAGGCTAGCACGGGGTATATAGTCGCCTCGTCAACTCGATAACCGCTCCGCGCTTACCTCATACCGCGAGGCT
>NZ_JBSIUV010000121.1:0-1957 GCF_053654515.1 Helicobacter sp. T3_23-1059
TCAACCGCTTAAGTTGTCTTGAGCCTTAAAAATTGCCAAAAGGATAAAATGATTGGGGAAAGTTTTTCACTAATTGTCGAAGATGATGGCAATGGATTTGATTGTATGAATGACAACTATATGAATGATAGATGGACTCATTATAAAGGTGGCGATTATAGACAAAATCAATTAGGTGGCAAAAGTAAAGGCAGATACTCATATCTAAAATTTATTGATTATGATGAAAGCAAATTTACAAACATTAAATTATATACCAGCGTAAAACAAACAAGTAATTGCATAACATTTAGTGCAGATAAAGGCAATATTGTTTTTGTATCTAGTAAGGAACAAACAAACTATAATAGTGAATCTACAAATACACAACTTTATATAGCTAGACTTGGAGAAAAATTTATAAACAATAGAAACATTGAAAGGTTAATAAAAGATTTGGAAAAAGAAATTGTTGTTGAATTTGCAGATAAAATTATCAAAAATGTGTCTATATTTATAAACAATGAAAAAATAAATGCTGAAAAATACATAGATGACAAAATAGAACAGCGGACTTACCATTTATCACATAACAAAGAGTTTATCGCTGATATGATTGTGTGGAATGATGAAATAGATTTGATTGACAAAAAACATACATTTTTGTTTAACAAGCAAGGTAATTGTTTGGGAAAGCTAAATTCTGGCTCAAGAAAGTCAATATTTAATTGCCATACTGTATTTTTGACAGGCGATATTTTTAAGGAAGATTCTGAGTTGATTGAAATGGACTTTGAATATCAAACAATTATTGATGAAGTGCAAGAAGCATATAAAGACGATTTAGATGAGCTACTTTTCAAGTCTTTATTAAAAAATAGAGATAATATAGCTAATAATCTTGTAGAAAATAGCGGACTATGCCATAGAAATAATATTGACAATATGATAAAGGAAAAAATAAATGAAGCTTATAAAATCTTAACATTACCACTAATAATCAACAAACAAAATATAAACAAGAAAAATGTGGACTATATTAGCAACTCATTATTAGGAATCATATCTGACAATCATTCTAATACGCTTACAAATTTAGAACTTGTGTTTAAATTAGATGCAGAGCAACAAAAGATTTTAAATTATGTTAGACAAAATATAGATATATTGACTCTTGTTAAGCAATATTACGACATTATAAGAAAGCTTGATTTTTTGGAACATTTTGAAAACTTGGTATTAGATGAAGGTAAGAAAACCACAAAAGAAAGAACAGAACTACATAAGGTTGTAGAAAATAATTTATGGATATTTGGGGAAGAATATGCTGATTTACCGTTAGTTTTTAGCGACCGCTCTTTGAATGGTATATTTAAAGAAGTTGGATTGCCAATAGACATTGATAATAAAAATGCACTTAAAAAGATTCCCGATATTTTTATACCACGCACAAAAGATAATAAATTATTGTTGATTGAGTTAAAAGCACCTAAAGTTGAAATTACAAAGAAAATACTAGATGAGGTTTTTGAAAAGTATGTTATCACAATATTAAAATCTCTACAAAAACAAAACAATGCAATCAATTTTATAGAAGCCATTTGTATATCATCAACAAAACAAGAATTGATAGCAACATTTGATGAACCAAACTATAAAATAAAAGCTGTTACTTGGCGAGAAATTATAACAAGCAGAAGAGAAGAAAATAAAGAGAAATTAAAAAATATTGAACATTCGCTTTCTTTATCTCATTATACAGATTTGCAGGATTTTAAGGAAAAAGAAATAAAAAAGAATCAAGAATAAAACAATAAGCGCACATTTTCATCTAAAGATTTTAGACCCAGCCATTGGCTCTGGTGCGTTTCCTATGGGGATTTTGAGTGAGATTATGCAGGTGCTTGAAACGCTTGATAAAACGATGAGCGATGCGCAAAAGGCACAGCACAAGCGTGATATTATCGCAAATTGTATT
>NZ_JBSIUV010000122.1:0-1881 GCF_053654515.1 Helicobacter sp. T3_23-1059
TGCATTCCCAACTAGAATCTATATTGCATAGCGTGTGGTAGTTTTGATAAAATAGATATGTATCAGTTATCAAATCTAGCATTGTTATTTCAGCTTTGTCTTTACTAAAGTCATTCTTGTATTTTTGTATTACATCATAAACACCTTGAGGTGTCCAAGTTATGTTGTCCCATAAATCAAGCTTATCTCCATATAAAATTTTAAGTTTATCTATTACGAAATCCACACAAGACCGACCTGCAATGGCATAAAATCTGAAATCATTCTGTTTATCTACAAATGCCTTTCCGCCTCTAAAGTCATCATCACAAATCAAAACTTGTTCCAAAGTTTTTTTTGCCACTTCGTAAAACTTTTTGTTATTTATTGATTTAATATTAACAGCATAAGCGTGTTTGTTTTGAAATGTGCTTAATGGGCGAATTTTTGTTAGCATATGTCCCCCACTAAAAGAATAGCCAAATAATGTATTGTCCATTTCCGAGTTGTTGTTGTATGAATTGCTATTGTTATTTTCTATATCATTTTTTATTCTTTCATAATTATAGTGATTGTTTTGAAAAATCTTGCCACCTCTTTCTTTTGTTCCGACACTAGAAGTTCTCAATAACGCTGATTCATAAGGTGCAAATCCAAAAAAGCCTTCAATATTCATTACATTACTTGCTTTACTGCTAACAAAGTTTTCAAAATTATCTTTAAACTCTTTATAAGTTTGATATTCTTTATTACCCATTGTTTCCTTAAATGGCACAGTTATATCTCTATATGTTTGTCTAAAAAACTTAAATTCTTTATCAAATGTTGCATTATTTTCTGTTTTCGCCCATTGTTTTTTATTTTCATTGTTATTTTTATATTGCCGTGTAAGTTTTTCTATAAGTTCTATTTGCGTAGGAAAACTATGCTCTTGCAAATCAGTTTCTAGTACACATTCTATTTTAGCATTTTCGCTTAATTGCCCCTCAAAGTTTTCGTTGATGAGTTCATATTCTGTTTTTAATCCTAAAAACACATGTGGTATTATTCCCTCGTATTCACAACTTACATATGGGAAATTTTTTTCTATCTTGCAGTCTCGCATTCCCCAAGTATCCACATAGACACCTATGCTATGGTATTTTAAGTATAGTTTCATACTAATCCTTTTAGTAAGATATAAGCGGATAAATAAAGTCAGGACGCCCAAAACTGATATTATCCTCGCTTATAAAAATATCTTTTTTATCGCCTATATTTTGTGTTTGACTTAAAATTTTATCCGCAAAATCCTTAAGGCTATACGCTTGGCTTTCTTTTGACATTGTTTTTTCAAATTTAGCAGAAAATTGACCGCCCTTACTTAATGGCATAATCTCTCGCCAATTTGTATCATAAATATATGTTGCAATGGATTGATAAACCACAAAGTCAGGGTTTTTTAGTTGCAACAGCTCTTCGTTTATCGCGTCGTCCAAGTTTGCTGTTTCCTTGCCGTTACGCAAAAAATAATCAACATATATAGTTCGCCTAATTTCATAAATATTTTCACTAATTCTTACATAATGCGCCTGAAGTAAATATTTGTGTTTGTTATTTTTTATCACCTCATTTATTCCTGCTTTTTCCTCTTGCGTCAATACTCTAGCATACACTACCTTACCTAGATTTTTTTTGCAAAGTCGCTCGTATTCTTTATATTCTTTGTCGTATTTTTTAGGGATAAACGCACGATATGAAGTGGGATAACAAATCGAATAACCACACGCTATGTATGCAATAAACACTCCAATAAATCCAAATGATAAATACCACATTTTCACGAGTTGTCCTTATTACTATATCAAATCTATAAATCCTGCCACTATTATACCCAAACAACCTTAAACCACTTTAATACCA
>NZ_JBSIUV010000123.1:0-1858 GCF_053654515.1 Helicobacter sp. T3_23-1059
ACTAATGAATCTACAATGGGTAGAATGAATGTATTTATCGATGACAAAAGGGTGGATTCTAATGGTAAATTTATAGAAAAAAATACAGCACAGGGCAATAAAGAATATGAAATGTTTAACCCCTTTTCATTGCCAAATGATGAAAACAACTATGCTTACATACTAGAGCGACCAGGACCTGATAGCATAGCAGGTGAAGTTAATTTGCGAATCCCAGATGGGAGGTATAATGTAATGTGGAATGATGGAAATATGAAAGGCGTTTTAAAGTTATTTAATAATTATCTATCAAAAGGCAGGGCGATTTTGATTCACGGGGGCAATACACCAAAAGATTCTGAAGGATGTTTGTTAATAAATGATAAAAAAGTTAGCGATAACACAATCATCAAAATCGAAAACGAAAAAAAAGTGATAAGATTCAAACAAAATTTAGAGCATTGGCTAAAAAAAATCAACAATAATACCATAGATGGATCTGTTACGATAATTATAAAAAACAATTTTGTTATAAATAATATAAATGAGATTGTTCAAAGTGAAGCGTAAAAAATGCAAAAAATACTTAGATTCATCGTTTTAGTGGTTGCGTGTGGCATATTTGCAAATACATATTATTTTAGCGACAACAAGCTAAATCCTCAATGCGTGGATATTTTTATTCAAGTCCAAATGAAAACTGCAAAAAAATAACGGAGAAGTTAAAATGAATATCACACAATTTATTAGATTAATAGATAATTCAACTTTAAGAACACCAATTATCCCTTGCGTTTTTTTTGATAAATTTTATAATAGCAATATAGGCGAAATCCTAAAATTCAAAGGACACCTCCGCATTTCGTGGAGCTTTGATATAAAGCACAATAAAAACATTGATTTAATATTTTTCCCGCAAAATAATCCATATATAAACTATGCCGTCCTTTATGCTAAAGACTTCCAAAAAAGCATAGATGGAGAGCAGTTGCGTGTATTTGGACTGCCTAGAGCATTAGATAACATAAAGATTCCTTACGACATAAACTACGACTTTGTAAAAGACATTCTCTCAAAGGCTGGTTTTAGTGAATCCCAACAACAGCGTTTTTTTGATATGCGTTTTGGCTCGGTGCTTGTGCCGTTGGAAGTGGAATTTGAGTGGTATAGCATAACTATGGAGCAATTATCATTTTTTAAGTATGACACTTTTATGGGATTTTTTGGAAATGCCGAGTTTGCTGAATTTGGAGAATTGGACATACTTATAGGAATTATAAAAAACCACTCTCTACTTACCGCAATACCCAATTTAGAAGCCTATAATATACCTTGGCTTAAAGATAATATAGAAGCTAAAAACTCTATAACTAAACCTTTGCCTACTTCAGCATTAGCATACACAAAAACAAACATAAATGACTTTATGGTAAATGTCCGTGATAAGCCAGATTCTAAAAATGGTAAAATAGTAGCTCAGCTGTTATCACAAGCTACAAATACGCCTAATATTTACAAAACAGATTTTAATGGTTTAACCGATGGCAGTATAAATCCTATATATCAGCCAATGTTTGATAAAGGATATGAATGGTATCACAAAGATAATCCAAAGATTAGTCCTCTTGATGGCGCAAGTTGTTATGTGCTTTATTATAATTTTAAAATGTTAAAATCCTACTACAACACCAACAAACAAAAACTCATAAACCCTTTATTTAGAGATAATTATTTAGTGCTTATTTGGGATATATTGCCAAATGATTGGTGCAAAGTGTGGATTTTAAAATCTCATAATTTTGATATAGATTCTTTTGATGACAAACGCACAATCATAGACAAAAAATACAAACAAACATTCAATAAAACCCCATCCACG
>NZ_JBSIUV010000124.1:0-1822 GCF_053654515.1 Helicobacter sp. T3_23-1059
GTTGCTTAATTTTGCAATTTTAACAGCTTTAATATCAAGACTTCTTGCAAAGCTACGAGCGTAAGCGAAGTAGAAACATATTTAAGAATCTTTTTTAAATCTATCTTGTTTTTGATTCTCTTAGCCTCTGAAATTCTTGCAAAGGTTTTTATTATGTGGTGATATACTTGTTTTTCATCGTGTAAATCATAATTTAAAGCTACTTTGTTTAAGTTTAAGTTAAAGAAAGCCTTAATAAATCTTTCATTTATTGCAACCATATTGCAAACAGAATAATCCATATACAATTCAATATGGATGAAAAACATAGTCCAAAAACAAAACTTTTTCTTAGCCATAGCTTCTTACTATGGCTATTCAAAAGAGATTCATATCTACTTTTTTCAAATACTCTATATCGCATTGTAAGTAACAACATATTAAATACCAATAAAATAAATGACGATACAAAAGCAAATAAAACAAAGAAAATCACATCAAAATCTAAACCCCTATAATCTCTATATAAAAAGCCCACTATTATATAACCTACAAAGCCACCAACAAACTCACCCAAAATAAAACGAAAATTAATAAATTTTTTTGTATATGTGATGACATTTAATAGATAAATACAGAGGGTGTTAAGAATAAAATTACCGATAATAAAATATAGTGCTGTGTGCAGGAACAAAATTCCAACGATATATACCAATCCGCCATTCATTGTTTTAAGTCCAATAATTTAAAATATCTTGTATAAACTCTTTTTGAAAGATAATCATTTGGTATTTTTAGATTCTTAAAACTTTTGCTAGTAACTATAAAATCCAAGCCTAGATTGAAGAAAAATTGAATGTTTTGGTAGTCTTGATTCCTCATTATATTATTATCTGAATCTTTTGAAATATTTTTATCTACTTCTACAAGCGGAAGTTTATTGGCTATATAAACAATATCATCTTTTACATATCCTTGCAAAATGCTCTCTTCCACCATAAACTCCATTTTGTCATAATTCCAAGCACCTACAAATTGCATAGGACTATCCACAAAATCAAAACTATCATCAACATAGGCTTTAATTTGTGTAGAGAATATAGATACTTCGTCATCGTTTATTTTTTCTACTTCAAATTTATCTAAAACATAATAGATTTGAAATTTACCAGAAAGAGCATAAAGGGCTATGACTTGGTTTGATTTTTCTTCAAAATTCAGCAAATATTCCTTACCAAAATCACTATCAGAGATTCCATAATATTGCATTTGATGCCTTCTTAAATCACTCGGTTTTGTATCATTAAGGAGTCTAGCCCCATTCATTGTTGCATTCCATTGAATAATCTAATTACTTTGGCAATTAGATTATATTCCAATGTTGTGCTACATATTACATAAAACAGCAAAGAAAATAAAAGATTCAAGCCAAAGATATAATATTTTTCTTTTTTACTTAGAAAAATATTTTGCTTATTGTTAGACAAAAATTTAAATAATAAAAGGTATATTGTAGAATAAATATTAAAAAATATCACACCTAATAATACAAAGACTACATCACTTTCTTTTATTGATAGATAAAGCATTATATACATTACCAGAGTAAGCATAGCATAACACAACAAACCACAAAGTAACCAATATCTGATACTCTTTTTTTTAAGCAGAATATTTTTAACTCGGGGTATAAATGTTATAAGGATAAATGGTAATAGTCCCACTAAAATAAGTTGATACAATATAAGGCTATAGGGAAAAAGTATAATCCCACTAGCCAATCCCTCTATAAACAACATCAATCCACCTTTATACTTATAGGCATTGATAAGGGGGAGACTTT
>NZ_JBSIUV010000125.1:0-1787 GCF_053654515.1 Helicobacter sp. T3_23-1059
TATTTTAAATTCTCGCTTTGGCTCGTAACAATAAAACATTTTTGATTTGTATAAAAATTTTGTGTATCGTAATAAGCTATAAATTCTTTATTCATATTTGGATACACAATCTTTTCTTTCTCAAAATCCTCATAATACGCAATATTATCCTGTGTTTCAAACCATTTGTTGCTTGTCTTTTTGCGACAGCCTTTTTCGCCACTTTGGGCAATGCGTGGCATAAAATTTTCTAAATATTTTTTCAAGGCTGGATAATCCTCAATGTCTAATTTTAGCGCGGGGAATGTGCCGATTAGCCACAATCCCGCCCATTCATAGCCATATCTTTTAATGTCGCGTCCGCGCAAAATAGGCTTTATGATTTGCTCTGTGCGCTCTCGCTCTGTGAGATTTACCCACCCCCTAGCCCCCTCCGCAAGGGAGGGGGGATTTATTTCTTTGTCATATTGAGTTTTCGTAGAAAACGAAATATCTCTTTGGTTATTTTTTGAGATACTTCGGGCTTCGCCCTCAGTATGACAAAATGGGGCGTCAGTATGACAAATTTTTGATTCTTCGGTCGCTGTCGCTCCCTCAGAATGACAATAAAAAGGCTTACGCGATGTATCGTTATCATCACACAAATCTAAAATGCTATCTTTTGTCGCAGTGTCGATGATAAAGGCTTCATTGTAGCCTGTTAAAACGCCACGATAGATTTTAATATTCCATTCTTTAAGCGGTGTGCCGATTTTTTCAATCTTTTGTTTTAAAGCTAGTGTGCGCGAATCTACAAAGATAAAGGCTTGGGCATTAAGTGAATCTTGGGGGATACAATCGCAATTTTTAGATGATAAATCTTTGGCATAGCGGATTTTATTGCCTTGTGGTGCGGACTTTGATACTTGGAGTATGCACGAATCTACGATGGCGTTTTCAAAGATTTTTATGCCGTTAAAATCTGTGTAGGATTCAATCGTGTGGCACAATAATAATGAGCGCAAATTTTTGCCATAGCCTGCGCGGGTAAATTTGTTGCTAACAATGTAGGTGAGAATGCCTTGTGGTGCGAGTAAATCTAGGGCTTTGGCAAAAAAGTAGGTGTAAATATCTGCACTGCTACACGCAAAATCGCCAAACGCGCCTAAAATGGCTTGTTTGTTTGGGATAGATTCTTGGCGGATATAGGGTGGATTGCCTATCACAATGTCAAATCCGCCCTCGTTAATGATATTTGCAAAAAAGAAATTATACAAAAAGACTTTGTCGGTGTGAAAATCGTTTGTGATAAAGTCGTTTGCTAGGGATTGCAGGGCTGGGATTTGGTGCAGTAGTGAATCTATCTCGTTTGTAAGTCGCTTTTTTGTTTTGTCGTTGTTTGGCGTTGATAATTCTTTGGTTTTAGAATCTATGTCTTTTTGGATTTGGGCGATTCGCACTTCAAAGGCGTTTGACATAATGGATTTGATTTGAGATTTGAGCGTGTGCTTTTTGTGTGCGTCATTTTGGGCGTAGTAGTCCAAAAAGAGATTTTGCAAACTCTTTGCTATGTCGTGGCTAAAAATGATTTTATCGGCGTTTTCATCAAAGAGCTTGGTGCTTGGAATCTCGCGCATAAAATCACGCGGGATAATCTCTATGCACTCTTTGCCTACGCTTAATGATTCTAGCAAACTATTGCCCTGCATAAATTTAAAATCAAGGTTTGGAAGTGGGCTTGGGCTGACTTCATCGACAGCGATTGATAGCCAAAAGCGAAGCCGTGCGATTGCAATAGTGTCTGCGTCAATGTCGATACCATAAATACA
>NZ_JBSIUV010000126.1:0-1721 GCF_053654515.1 Helicobacter sp. T3_23-1059
AAAATATCTCTTTTTGGTGTTTTTGTGTAGTTTTGTTGTTTTTGTGTTGCTTTTTGTTGTGCTTGTGGTGTGCTTTGGGTAGATTTTGCTTTTTCTTGCTTGCAAGAGGTTTTAGGTAGATAAAAGTTTAGCTTGCAAGTTGTTTAGCGATTCTAAAACGCGTTTGATTGCTACTAAATCTGTGCTTGGGGGGGGGGGTGCTACATTGTGCTAAAAGCCTTGCTAACTCGGCTTGTTTTAATGCTTCTTGCCTCTCTTTTTCTTGTTCTTGCTTGGTTTGCAAAAGAGAATCTAGCTCGGTTTGTTTTAGAAAATAATCATAATTTTGTTGGTTATCCCATCCACAGTGTTGGCAAGTCAAATCAAGGGGAAAATATCCCTCGCTACTCATCGCTAGTTCGTCTTCCATAACTAAGCCTGTGTAAGAGTTTTTGCATTTTTCGCAAGTAAAATCTAATTCAAAAGTGTTCATTTTTTATCCTTTTTTCGTATAATTTGACTTTTTACAATCTTTAAGGTAATATTCGAATGGGCTTTTTGGTATCTGTGTATAAGTTTTACTTCCATATCATACACTTCTCTAGCGAAATTAGCCCTGCGTCCTTGTTGCGTTTGTTTGGTATGGGCTACGCTTAGGCATAGGACGCAATTCCTGCAATTCTAATGAGTAAATTTTATTCCCGTGTTCCATAATCTCTTTTATTGTTAATAATGCCTGCGCTTCCTTATTATTTATCTGCAAATATGAAACATATCTATGCACCGATTTTATATCTGCGCTATTATTCCTTGCAGGCTCGCTTTTTAGATATGTGCTGTTTTCGTATAGCTCATTTATGTGTTCACTTGCTTTAAAATGTTCCTCTTTGCTAAAACCATTTTCGTTTGATTTTCTTAAAGCTGCGCCACTTAAAATTTTATTCCTACCATTTTTGCTAATCTGTGCTACTCTGCCATCGTTTTTGTTTATAATGTTCTTGCCCAAAAGTTTATCTATCGCTATGCTTGCGTTGTTTCTTAGCTCGGTGATAGTTTTAGTGTCTTGTGTAACAATGCTTAAATTCATATTTTTTCCCTTATCAAATTTTTGATTTGGTATTGTAGCATTTTTGGCTTGTATTCTTTTTAGTATTTCCATTGCTTTCGGGCTTGTCTGCGCTTTTTTGGTTAGAAATTGTAATGACTTACTGCCTAATGCACCGCGTGCAAACCCTGCTAGAAACTTTTCAGGGCTAAAGCCTGTTATGTTGCCGTTTTCATCATACTCTAGCCCTGCTACGCTTCCACCTAGCACGCCTCCCCCTAAAGTCGCGTTTGTTTTGCAAGTAATAATTTTTTACTTGCTTGATAGAATTTTATACTTGCCTTTATAGCTTTATCCCTGCGAAAATCAAACATAAATTCATAATAAAAAATCATAATTTTTTTTCGGGCATATAAAGATTTTTTTTTCTCAAAAAAATAGCAAATCGCACAAATAATTAGTGTGAAAAAAGTTACCATTAAAACAAAAAACAAAGTCTGGTAAGCACAAAAAGTGGTATCAAACAAAATCTCATCTTGTGCGTTTTGGATTTGTAAATCGAGTTTTTCTAATTGTAGTTGTGTAAGTGTTTTTTGTGATTTCATTTTTTTACTCCTCACTAAATAAAATTTAGGATTTTAAGTAAAAAGCGGGGGTAAAATAAAGGTGGTTAGAATTTTGCTGTGGGATTATCAAA
>NZ_JBSIUV010000127.1:0-1761 GCF_053654515.1 Helicobacter sp. T3_23-1059
ATTTCAAAAATACATTATATTTTAGGAGAATATGAGTGAATATAATGAAATTTGCTTTAATGATAAGTTGTGTATTATGGACAGGTTGTGTGCTTAAAACAGATATTCCCGTAGTATATTTACATATAACGGATTCAACACCCATAGAATATCAAAGCTTTCCAAAATCACAGATTAGAAATATATTCTTTAGACACCGTTATAATGGAGATTCTATTTGCAATGTTTATAAAGGGCAAGACATACTAGGAATCTCCAAATTAAATAATAAATATGTAATTTTTTACATTGGATATTCGTTTGCCCCAGGCTCAGGTGGTTATACAGAAATAATAAATATAAATAATTGCAAAACATTAAAATTTGATAATGCAAATTTTAATGTTTCAAAAAGTGGTAAATATGTCAGTTTATGCGAGAATGATAAAGTAAAGATTTTATTAGCTAATGAAAATTTCAAATCTATGAATATAAAAAATATTCCCTGCCGTAGCGCGATTATCTCATCAAATAACAAATGGTTAATTATTCGCCATAAAAGATATATTAAAATTTATGATTTTAATAATATGGAGTTGGTTTTTAAATATTATGCGAAACAATCGCCCATAATTTATGATGATTTTATACGCTTAAATAATCAAGAATTTATTGTTTTTAGCAATGATTTACAAAAAGTCATTATTAACGATAAAGCTGAATACAAATCTGTTAGCAAATTAAATATGGATAACAAAGAAATATTTTATTCTATGGAATCTATCGAATCTAAAACAACGCAATATTATTATGGCAAATTTAGCACTAGCACAAATAAGTAGGCAAATTCATTGAAAAATACCTTATATTTTAGGAGAATATGAGTGAAAAATTTTATGTTTACTGTTGTTATTTATGCAATTTTAGGATTATGTAATAAATGTTTTGCCAAATCTAATATAGTGTCATTACAATATATGCCTGCACATTATATCAAAACAAATCCACCAATTTTGTTAGAATGGAATAAGCCTTATATAGAGATGCAAAACAACAAGATTGCCACAGAAAAAAATATGCTTATGGGCGGGATTGGCGAAAATTGGTATCATTGTGATTATAGGGATATATTTAAAAATTATGCAATACAATGTGAGTGTATTAAGCAAATAAATACAAATAAAAGAAAATACTGCGAAGGCTCTAACTTTACCATTACAAACAATCAAACGCAAAAAACATTGCAATTAAAAAAAGACGATAATGATGCTTGCAAGTTTTCATATATACAAGATGAACAAACTTTAATTTTTGCTTCAGGCAAATATTTATATGTTTATTCAATAGATGGCAAGGAATTGTTTAAGGCGACAATACCTGAAAGTTGGCATAAAATCGCATTAGGCACACATATTGACAAGGAAAATGGTAGCAATACAGGAAGTAGTTTTTAGCGAAAAAATGGATTTTGGGTATCCAATAGGATATATCAATATATTTCGTTTTGATATACAAAAAAATACACTAAATAGATATGTCTTTGTAGTAGATTTCTATGATATGTATTTGATTGGTGTAAAAGAAAAATTTGATTATATCGTGGCTTTTAAATATGTAGGGCAAAAATCGTTGGGAGCACCAAAAATGTATTATTTGCTACAAATAAACAATGCAAAACTACCCCAAGAGTAGGTGATGAAGTGCTTATTAGCTTTTTAGATAATGACATAGATAAACCATATATTAGTGGTAGCCTATATAATAACACGAACACTCTAAACC
>NZ_JBSIUV010000128.1:0-1604 GCF_053654515.1 Helicobacter sp. T3_23-1059
AAAAATGCAACCAAACCATCAAAATAACTTAATCCCAAATGTGGTAAAAATTTATCCATATCAACGCTAAACCTTTGAAAATATATTTTATTAGAAATAATTTGTGATGGTTTATCTAGCTTACTTATGGCAATATTTCCTTGAGGGATAGAATCTTTGTCATCACATATATCAAATACTTTTATATTTGAAGTTTCGCCTTTTTGCATTTCTTGGGTATTTAAGGATATTTTATATTCTTTTGAAAATTGCATATTTTTATTTATTTTTCCTTCAACAAAGGTATCAAATTGTTTTTGAAATTCTCCATTATAATTAAAGCGCATATTTGCGTTCAAAAATTCCCTCTTTAGATTTTTCATCAAAGGAAACTTCATATAAAATTCCTCCCAATCTAGCTCGATGTAGAATCTTAGATTCTTATTTTTATCGTCTTGTATATGTGATTTGATTCTTTGATTAGTGTTGCTATTTAATGCAAATTCCTTCAACTCTATTTGTGGCAATTCCTCTGCTACAAGCCGTCTCATCGTTTCATTTGGTATAGAATTTAAGAAATTGATATGCCTAGAGCCTTTGTAAAGTAAATCATCTATTGTTTTAGCTTCACTTGGATTATCATGCCATAGTCGTTGGCATATATAGCTTACACCCCAGCCTAGTGTAGAGATTTTATCGTTTCTTGCATTTGCCCTTAATGTCTCTGCTAGTGTGCAATCAATAGTGATTTGTGGATAATCATTTAGTCGAAAGATTTTGGCTACTTTATAATGTGGCTTATGCACATAGGCAAATATTATCAATGTCGCAAATTCTGTGCTTTTATTATGTATTTTATCGGGTATAGTTATTTTTAGTGTTTCGCCTGTGTAAATATTGTCAGTTTGATTTTGTTGATTTTGTGCGTTTGTATCGTATATTTTGTCATTATTGTCGCTAAAATATATCATCTCATTAGAAAAGGTTTTATCCTTGTTAATGTGATAGATTTCATTTATATTTATTTTTTCAAATATGGTTTGATTGGCTTGGTGTTTTTGGATTGCGCAAATTAGCTCAGATTCACACTTTTTATTTTGTATGTCTTGCATAGAGTTGGTGTATGTTTGTGAAGTCTCTTTAGATTCGTGTAAAATAATCTTATAACCCCATTTTATTTGACTTGGCTTTATCTTTTCTTTATCGTTATAAATTGTTTTTAGTTCTATAATACTGCCAGATTTATAAAAGTTTTTTGTTATTGATATGCCATCAATAGTTTTTATATTATTAGTTATATCAATTTGCTTTATGGCAAATTGTGGCGTTTTGGTATTAAATCTTGCTACACAAGGATACCCATATTCATAGCTTCGGCATATTCGCCTATGATTATCTCTTGGTTTGGGGTAATAATCTTTGTGATTTATGTCTATTTCAAACGAGCTAACAGGGCTTGGAAATATATCTGTAATATTGTTGATAATTTCACCTTTTGTGTTTGTCTTTTTATCAAGTATAATAGTATATTGTTTGACTACATTTATAATACCTGTAAGTATTACCTCTGCATCACTAATAGGATTATTTACAGAATCTATAATCTGTAATCGTAATGTATCTTT
>NZ_JBSIUV010000129.1:0-1595 GCF_053654515.1 Helicobacter sp. T3_23-1059
AAGATTATATTGATAAAAATGTGAAATTTAAAGACTTGTATTTTTGTATAGGAATGGTCTATGACTCCAAAGAATACGAAGATAAAGTCGAGCAAGTTATGAAAAAATACTGCAAAGAGTGTGAGTGAATCTTTGTAAAATTTTTATTTTTGAGAGTTTCCATAATGAAAAAATTACTTTATGCTATGTTACTATGCTTTATTTCTAGCGCAAATGCTGAATCCCCTACATTAGCCGACACTCACTCTTGCACTAAAAGTGGAAGCGCAAAGCAAATCATTGCTAAAACCTCTTTTAAGCAAAATCCAATCAAATACTATAAAAGATGGGCTTTAGCTCATTGCTTAAAATACACTTCAAGCGTGGATAAAACTATGTCATCAGGCTGTGGCAAAAAAATACCACAAGATATAATAAACCTAAGGCATATCGATAATATGACAAGGCTTTTGGGTGATGAGCCGTTAAGCGAATTAAAAACATATATAGATGAATATTATGAGGTTATTGTCGAATTTTCGCATAAGGGCTATGTAAATGCCTGCTTTGATTTGGTGTATGAAAATAAAGAATTTGACTCCGAAGTGGAGCGAATCATAAAAAAATACTGCAAAGAGTGTGAGTGAGCGAAAGTAGCAAAAAACAAAAGCCCAATCTAAAAGGCACAAAATGAAGCGAATCGTAGTGATTTGTTGTGCGTTTGTGTGTGCGATATGTGCTAATCCTATGCACCCAAATCTATTTCAAGCACAATCGAGTAATTTTATCCACGATTTGCGCTATGGCACGATAGATAATTTTATGGGTGTGAATCTTTACAAACATTTTGGATTAGATAAATGCTTTTTGCATAATGATTTGGGCGAGCGCGTAAAAAGGCTTAGCGAGATTGCAAGCAAAGAGCGCGTAAAAATTGTGTTTTTTGACTGCTTCCGTCCGCAGAGTGCGCAAATAAAGGCGTGGGAAAAGATGAGCGATGAGCGATTCGTGGCAAATCCATATAAAAATGGCTCAAATCATTCGCGAGCAATCGCGCTTGATGTGGGATTAGCAGATGAAAATGGCGAGATTTTAGCGATGCCTAGCGCGTTTGATGAGTTTAGCCAAAAGGCGTTTAGCGATTATAAATGCCCCAAAGCAGAGGCACAAAAATGCGCCAATAGAGAGAAGCTAAAAGTGATAATGAAAGAGGCTGGATTTAGGGGGATTAAAAGCGAGTGGTGGCATTATGAAGCGGACTTTTTACGAGATTCTCCCCCGCTTGATAAATCCAAAATCCGTGAAAAATATCCATTGCTTGATTTGCCTTGATTTGCCTTAAATGTGAGATTTGGAAATCATTTTATATCAAATTTGGCTACGATATGTAATTTCAAGGGGACACAATGCAAGGCATTACGATAAAACTCAAGTTTTATACCCTTAGAAATTCGTAAAAAATTATCTTATAAATAAGGAACGAAAAATGAAAAATTTGGTTTTGTTATTTGGTGTGATAGTAGTGGCATTTTTATTTAATGCGTTTGCAATCGCTATAAATTCGCAAGATTCACAAAAATCGCGCATAGATTCAAGCGAATCAACGCCTACAAACC
>NZ_JBSIUV010000130.1:0-1550 GCF_053654515.1 Helicobacter sp. T3_23-1059
TCTCTCTTTCATTTTGTATTTTTGCCATATCTATCTTCATAATCTGCTTAAAAGCAACGCGACTATAATCCAATAAAAATACTTGATAATCTAGCTCATTTAGCGTAATTAGGTATTGTTCTATTTTTGGCTTTAATATATTTTCTAATTCTTTAAGATTTAGTATTGCGCTTTCACCTGCGATGCCACAAGCATTTATGGGCGTAACAAAAGAAAAAAATATATCGTTATTAAATGATTGAATCGTTATGAGTTCGTCAGCTATATTAAATCTCGAAATGTAAGAGTCGTGCATTATATAAAAACTACCAAGCAAAAAAGCGATATTTTTGCCGAAATGTTTTTGGACGATAAGATTTTTGTTGGTTGCGTATATTGTTTTAAGGTTTAATGTTACAAAAATAGAATACACGCTAACCCATATAAGATAGATAAAAATCATCGCGATGCACAAAATCGCTACTTCTTTATACCATTCCATTGCTTGAGAATGTATATATTTATCTATGCCTAACGCAAAAAAATAACAAACGACAATAATCGTTAGAATCCTAGAAATCCAAGATAAAATCACAAAAGTTAAATTTGATGATAATTTTTGTAGTTGCATTTCCCAAATAATCTCATCGCCATTGTTGTCATATTTTTTTGGATTTTGATTCGCGTGTGAATCTACTTCTTGATTCTCGATATTTTTGGCTTTGGTTGTATATAATTGTTTCTCACTCACTCTTTATCTCCCCACCTTTTACCACAATTCCATTAGAATCTATGATGACTTCTACGCCACCAACTTTTATTATAACACAATCACCTTTAGCTGTGATAGTAGTATCGCCTACTTGGTGAATTATATCATTTTCTGCGGTAGCAATGATAGATGATTTGGCATTGATTCCTAACGAATCTGAATCTATATTGGTAATATCCTTTGCTTGAAATGATAGGGTTTGAGATTCTACATATAATCCATTTTTGGTATAAATATTGCCTTGAGATTGCGATGAAATATTAAGATTGCCATCTATTTGCTCGTATTTATCGCCACCTACCCTTTCTTCTCTATTCCCCATTATCTCGCTAGATTTATCCCCCTCTATTGTCGATTTCATATTCCCTTTTATTGTAATTTCCTTATCCCCACCCACATACTCACTACTATTATTATGCTTTATGTTTAGTTTATTATCTGCTCCTATGCTTAAAGTATTGCTTGTGCCTACGATGGCGCTTTTTGAGAGGGCTACATTAGTGTTATATTCTGCACCTACTTTTATTATTTTTGCTAGGGCTACCTCTTGGGTATGGGTTTTAGTGATTGTTTCTTTATGATGTCCTTTTATGGTGGATTCTTTATTGTTTAGAATAGTTTGAGTAAAGTTATGCTCGATTGTCTCATCATAATCCTTTTGAGCGTGAATATGAATTAGCTCATTATCTTTTAAGTTATTTAGTGTGATTTCATTTATGCCTTTTTCATTTAATCCTAGTGTTTTAGAGCTAAATGTTGTTTTATGAGAATCTTTTGGTAGGTTTAGATTTGGAGTGTT
>NZ_JBSIUV010000131.1:0-1513 GCF_053654515.1 Helicobacter sp. T3_23-1059
ATCCAAGAAATGCGGAGGTTGCCTTTTAGTTTTAGGATTTCGCCTATCTGCTTAACATCAAAATCGCCCCTATAAGCAGTTATTAGTGCTTTAAAAGTATAGGTTTCATTTTGGTCTTGGTATGGTTTTAAAGATTCGACTTTGCCACCAAAGTGAATATATCCTATCATAATGCGCTCCTTTGAAAATGCTTAATCATAATTGCCAAATAGCGTTAGCGACATTCCTCTAGCATTATTTCTTTTATTATCTTACCATTTTTGGAAATATATAGCATATTATTTCTAAAAATATCATATTTATATGCACCATTGTCAAAGCTATATCCTTTAAAATTTTGCTTTTCATCAAGCAAAGTCTTGCCTTTTAAAGCTATATACTCTCCACTATCTTTATTAACACCTATATACACCATTTTGTTACAACCCACATCGCCTTCTTGACAAAGATATATAATCTTAATCCAAAATTTCTCACTGTCATAGCTACATTGCTCCTGTGGTGTAAAATCACTTGCAAAAAGTAAGGATATAAAAATACTTAAAAATATTATTTTCTTACGCATAAATTACCATTCTCAAAGCATAAAAATCATATTTTTTATCTATGTTTATTCTTTACATATTTCCCCAAAATCTCACTATGCAAGGCAAAGTCATCATTTTTGCATTCGCCTGATTTTAGCGTGATTGTCTCGCCTTGCTTTTCCACCAAGACATTGCAAAAGTCATTATTATATTCTAAAGAAAGGGCTTGAATCGTGGCTTTTGTCGCAGAGTAAAAAGCGATGATTCGCACCGTGTGATAGTCATCATTTGGCTTTTCCGTGTAGAAATTCTCGCTAAAATCATCAAATTTGCTACCATTTTTCGCATATCCGATTTCGCAGTAAAATCCACCAAAAATCTCGTCATTAGAGCAATGATTGCGTATTTCAAAGGCGTGTTTTATAGGTTTGCCATTTTGGGTGGTATTTAATTCATAAATACCTATCCACTCACTGATGAATCTTGGCAACTCTGCACTAAATGCCATACTGCAATACAACAATACTAACAACATTGCCTTTTTCATTTTTCTACTCCTTATGTTGTGGTATAACAATATGATAGCAATTATTTTCATCTAAAACATTTGCTATGCCCAATAGCTTGATGGCTTCGCTTTTAAATTTATCTTTATTATTATTACCTAAAGACGAATGAGGAATATCTACTACATTTTGGGTAGAGAAATCAGCACAATGTTTTGATACATTAGAAGCACCAAGTTCATTGATTTTATCTGTCATTGTCTGTATAATTTGTTCCCTACTTTTACCATCTTTTTTTGCTATTTCGTAAGCATCCAAAACCTTTTGTCCATATTGCTTGTAGGTATTTCGTTGTTTTTCTAAACCATTTTTAATTATATTCTTATACATTGCTTGTGCTTGTCCTCTTGCAGTCCTTGCAGTGCTACTAATAACCACTTTGTTGTAACCTGAATTTTTAGCAATTTGTTTTAATATATT
>NZ_JBSIUV010000132.1:0-1485 GCF_053654515.1 Helicobacter sp. T3_23-1059
AAGCAAAGAGGAATGATTAAAATCTTAGCTACCAAAAAACTAAGTGCTTAACAAAAAAGCTAAAACACTTTTTGACAAAAAACAATGCTTTTATAAGCAAAACGCTAAGCAATGTTTAATTAAAAACATTTCAAATGCTTATTTTGCAAAAATCGCGCAAGTGTGGCAAAGCCTAAAAACAAAAAGGCTAAAAAGCAATCACGCTAACGCTAAAAAGTTTTTATAAAATCTTTTAGCATACCCGTAATGCTAAAAAGCTAGAATCAACAAGCAAACAAAAACGCGAACAACACTGCTCCTTAGGTTTGTCCTAGAAAGGCTTGGTTTGTAGCCTTGCACACTTGCTAAAAGGCAAGTAGTTACGCTAGAGTATGGCGTGCAAGGTGTGGGATTTCTAAGCAAAAAAACAAAAGCCCGCTTAATTTGCTACAGCGTGGTAACACGCGGGGGCAGTGTGTTTTAGCAAAAAAGCAAGTGTTTTAAAACTACAAGACTTCAAATGCTAAGGGCTTTTCAAAAAGCAGTAAAGTTGTGCCTATGCCTTAAGGCAAGCGATGAGCTAGCAAAGCTAGAATCTAACGCAGGCTTAAAAAAAAATAAACAACACGCGCTTTTTGATGACTTGCAAGCTAAGTGCTTCATTAGCCCTGCGCGTAAAGCCATAAAGACTTCAAACGCATTTAGGCGCGATAAATAAAAACTTCAAAAACTTAAATCAAAAATCTAAACTTCAAAAACACATTCTTTTTGTGGGATTTTATAAAACTACAAAAAGGAGCAAAAATGGCAATTAGGTATTTTACAGAGTTAAATCCAAAGCAAGCAAGGCATAAAGCGATTTTTTCGCATAAGTGGGGCGAAAAGTATGTCTGCAAAGAGTGCAACTTTTTGATGGCAGTTTGTGGCGATGATAAAAAACAAGTGCGCGTTTATTCTGTGGTGTATGGCATTGAGGTGTTTTTTGTCAAAGTGTTTTAGGCAGAATCTAAAAGCATTTGATTTTTTAAACCAATCCAAGCTATGAAAGATATTTGCTTGCAAAAGAGGATATTTTACTAGAGATTATGCGTATAGCATAATCTTTTGGACTTAGTTTTGCATTTTTATGTTGTTTTTTAATGTTTTTTATAGTGTGTGTTTCTCTCTTTTTTTATTTTTGATTTCATTTTTATTTCACAAAAGCAAATTTTAAGTTTATTTGGTTTATGATTGCGTTTATTTTTTACATTTTGCTTGTGAATCTTATTTTCTTAAAATGCTAGGCATAATGAGAAAATCATCATTTACAAGAATCAAAAATATGCTAAAAGATTTTGTAAAGATTGCGTAAAAAAGGGGTTTGAAATGGTTTTGTATGGGACAAAGATAAATAAGGCATTGGCGTTTGTAAGCGTGGCTATGGCGTGTGGTTTTGCAAATCATATCGCATTTGCCAAAGACACATTAGCCCAAAATATGACAACTGCAAGTAATGCTACGCTTGCT
>NZ_JBSIUV010000133.1:0-1473 GCF_053654515.1 Helicobacter sp. T3_23-1059
GATTTTGTTTTTGTTTGTTTTTTTTCTTGCTTGCAAGGGATTTTTAGGTAGATAAAAGTTTAGTTTGCAAGGTGTTTAGCGATTCTAAAACGCGTTTGATTGCTACTAAATCTGTGCTTGGGGGGGGGGTGCTACATTGTGCTAAAAGCCTTGCTAACTCGGCTTGTTTTAAGGCTTCTTGCTTTTCTTTTTCTTGTTCTTGCTTGGTTTGCAAAAGAGAATCTAGCTCGGTTTGTTTTTTTGCTAGTTTTGCTTCGTATTGTTCTTGCAAGGCGATTAACTCATTAAGTGCTTTCTTTAGCGCATTGATTGCTATTGTATTGCCGTTGTGTGTGCTAAGATCGCGTATTCCATTTTCGATTTCTTGTATTTCTTGTTTATACATTTTTTGTCCTTTTTTAATAAGATTTGGTATAATGAGTTTTACAAAGCCCAGCGACTAGCTATAAAAACCTACCCAACTTATGGTAGCTAGGGACGCAAAAGCGGGACGCGTAGATAGTTGGTGCGTTATCCGTTCGGGCTTTTGATATATACTACCTCACTTTTTCCTTGAAATACTCCATTTATAACATTTTTTAACCTGTTGCTTCTCTCATCGTAGTAGTATGTTTTAAAATCTAAATTTCCGTTGTAATCTACTGCAATACTAAAGAGATTCATTACGCTTTCTTTGCCTTTTTTATCTTTGCTTAAAAATGGTTTGTAAAAATATATGCTTGGTTCTTTTTGTCCAGCTCGTTCGCCTTTTATTATAAAAAGTGGGTCTTGTAAAGTGTTAAAAAATCCGCCTTTTATATTTTCTCGGTTTTTATTGTTGGTATTTTTTGTAAAATGCTCATAAGCCTTATAGATTTTAACCTTTACAGGCTTATAAGGCGTATTGATGATGCCTATATTTCCTTTTTTATTATTGAAAATATCTTTAAATTCTGCATAATTTTTAAAGTTCGGTTTTGGCATCGGATTTAAAGCTATGTAGTTTTTGATTTTGTTGTAATCTACATAACTATTACTTGTAAATAGCTCTTGCAAAATATTATTTAACATATTTTTATCCTTTCTAGGTTTTGGATTTGCTATTGTATCCAAATTTGCATTCTTTGTTTGTGTGGTTTGATTTGCCATTGTTTCGTTATTTTGCGCAGGTTTAGCGTGGCTATGTTTGCCTTGCATTCTCTCTAGTAAGGCTTTAGCGCGTGGGCTTGTCTTAGCAAGTTTTTCTAGCCTTTTTGTGCTAATTTGTAGTCCTTTGCTTGCTAGCGCACCGCTTGCAAATCCTGCTAGAAATTTTTCAGGGCTAAAGCCTTTTTTGTTGCCATTTTCATCGTATTCTACCCCTGTTACGCTTCCACCTAGCACACCTCCCCCTAAAGTCGCGTTTGCGTGGTAAATGTTTGGATTGCTAGAATCAAATGTGCCTTTGCTAAACTTTAATATTTTTGCATTTCAAAAAATAATAAATCGTTGTTG
>NZ_JBSIUV010000134.1:0-1457 GCF_053654515.1 Helicobacter sp. T3_23-1059
AAAAACAATAACCCCAAAAATGCAATAATACAAAAATGCAACAATCCAAAAAATCCAAAAATGCGAATGTGAAAAATTAACTTTTTTAAAAAAAATTTCTACCACCCAAAAAATTTTTAAAAAGTTCAAAAATTTTTTTGCTTTTAAGCAAATCTTAATTAGGGGGGGGGGTAGAATATTGCCACGCTTTTGTTTTTTTTTTTTTTTTTTTTTGAAAAATGCGTTTTTTTGCTAGATTTTGCGGATTTTGGGGTGTTTGGAAGCGTTTTATGTAGCGTTTATGTAGCGTTTATACATTGTGATAAATGCCTAAAAATGCAAAATCTTAAGATTTATGCTTTTTTAAAAAATGGATTAAAAAGCGGAGCGAAAATTTACCTTATAAGGAGCAAGACAATGAAAAAATTGTCAAAAATGGTTACAAGCGTGGCGGTGGCTAGCGTGCTAGCAAATGGTGTATTTGCCGAGGAAAGCGGGGTATTTGTAGGGCTAGAGGCTGGTGCAAGCATAATGAATACAAAAAGTGAAACCACCGATTTTAAAGATAGTAAGTATGGTTTTGGTGGAAATTATGGTTTTATCGTAGGGTATAAGCAATTTTTTAATCCACATATTGGCTTGCGTTACTATGCAAACATAAACTATATGCAAGCCGATGTATATGCTTCGATTGCGCCAGATATTAGCCAAGATGGAATTATTTATAATACCTCTCGTGCGGACACAATAAACTTTATGTTAGTAAATTACGCAGTAAATGTGGATTTTCTAGGCAATTTTATCGCTAAAGAAAATGTAGATTTTGGTGGATTTGTTGGAATTGGACTTGGAGGGAATACTTATCTACTTGACCAAAATATTGTTAGCAAAACTAGCGAAACTCAGCGAAAAATAATCGCGGGGCAAGTAGCTATCACTACATTTAATGCTGCATTAAATATTGGTTTAAGAAGCAATATATTTAAAAATCACGGTATTGAATTAGTAGCTAAAGTGCCTTTTATCGGACAAAAATTTGTGGATACTACTAGGGCAGATGGTGCACCACTAAAAATGACACGCACATATTATAGCGTGGCATTGCGCTACACATATAGCTTTTAAATCTTGCGTGTAAATAAACTTAAAAGGAGTAAAAAATGTCAAATCGCAAAATATCACCTGAGGATAATGCTTCAAATCAAGGAAATGCAAATAAAGGCACAAAAGGAACAAATAAGCAATATGACCAAGCACAAGGAAATAGAGGAAAACAGAATAATCCAAATTGGAAATCACCAAAATCAAATAAAAGTAAATAAGCAAAAAGCTAACATAGTTTTTAGCTAAATACCTTAAATGATTTTGTGTTTCAAAAACCCATAATGCTTTTTGTAGTTTCTCTTTAGATTCTCTTTTTCCCAGCAAAAGAGAATCTAGCTAAACTTATGTTGCTATGTTTTTTACATAAAACAACA
>NZ_JBSIUV010000135.1:0-1431 GCF_053654515.1 Helicobacter sp. T3_23-1059
AAAATCTTTTTGGGGAAATAAAGATTTTGCGAGGGAATTTAGAGCAACTGCCTTTCCCCCAAATCACGCACTCCCAAGATAAAAAAATCGCGTTTTTAGTGGAGCAGATTTTAGATGGCGATGATAAAAGCGCACATTTGGTAAATGAGCAAATTTATCAAATTTTTGGCATAAATAAAAATCAACAACAACATATCAAAAAGGCACTAAAATGCAACATTTAATCAAAGAATTGCAATCAAAAATCGCCGCAATGAAACAACATAACAATAGCATTGATTTAAGTGATGAAAGGCTAGATGACTTGTATAGTGTTTTTCCATTCAATAAATTTGAATTTATCATTGCACATCTTATCGCTACAAAAACATTAAATTTAAGCGAATATTTAGATATTAGAAACGCATATTTAGAGCGCAATAAATACCTTTATCTATTTGAAATCACTGCTCCACGCACCTTTGGCGAATCGTGGGCGCAAAGGCATTTAAATGAAATTGTGCCTGAATTAAAGCACCCTACAAACAAACTTGACCAACATTATAATGGGCAGTATGATTTTTGGCTTAAAAACGGCGATAAAGGCATACGAATCGAAGTCAAAGCCTCCCGCGCAGTGAAGCGAAAAAGTGGCGACTCACTCATAATCAAAGCCCTATCAAGCGATTCAAATGAAGGCTTTGATATGAATTTTCAGCAAATTAAGCCAAAGTGTTGCGATGTGTTTGTGTGGATTGCGGTGTGGAGGGATAAAATCCGCTATTTTGTCCTATCAAGCGATGAAGTGGCGAGCAATAAATATTACTCGACAGGACAGCACAGAGGCAATGTGGGCGAGGGGCAGTTGTGGCTAAAAGAGAGCAATATCGCAGAATTTGAAATCTACGAAGTTTGTGTGCGTGATATTTTGGAAAAAATCAAAGAAAAAGGCGGAAAGCAGATAGATTTATAAGGCTATTTTTATTATGGTAACATAGCATAAATTTTTCATAAGGAGTCATAGATGTATAGTGTTAAATTGGACACAAAAGCAATAGATGCGTTAAGTAAAGCGGTAAATGGTAATGGTGGACACCAAAACTTAATGGAAAAGCTAAAAAGGCAGTATGATAGTGGCAATGGTGTTTTAGAATATGATGATGACGATTTAGAAAAACTAAGGATATATTCAAGCAAATATGGTGGAGGTGGCTTTCAAGATAGATTTCAAGCCATTCTTGCTTGTATAGATAAATAAAGCAGTATATGGTGTAATGTTTATATTGTTGAACAAGATTATGCAAAATGTTACTTTTTGGTTCTTTTGTTAAGATAATGGACAAGCACTTTTTCAAAGCAAAATTTAGAGATTTTCTTGCCTCATTGCAGGATAAAATCTGCGAAAACAATGAGTGGAAAATCAAAGGCTTTATTGATAGTGATAAAAACATT
>NZ_JBSIUV010000136.1:0-1425 GCF_053654515.1 Helicobacter sp. T3_23-1059
CCACCAAAGATTCCATTTTTACGCAAATTTCTTTGCACGCCAAATAATGCGCCACCTGCGTATTCTTGTGAATCGCTAAGCCCAAAATCTACATAACTATGTGTGGCATAAGGAAGCGCAAAAAATCGAAAATCCCTACGCCCAGTGTAAGGGATAAATATCGCATCTAGTTGGTCGATGACTTCAAAGTTATTATAGCCCTTATCTAGATTTTGCCCCTTGCTTTGCTCTAAAGTTAGCTTAGCGATTTTTTCACGCGTTTTATCTAGCTTTTTTTGATTTTTGCGTGTGTTTTTGGCAAATTTGCTAGAGCGATTTGTAAGGCGAGACATATCGTATTGCAATAGACGAAGTTCTACTTCTTGATTATAGTATCTATCGCTATGAAATGTCTTTGTCGTCATCGTATCTAGGACATTTTGCGTCATTATCGTCCTGCGCAAAGAGCCTAAAGATAGCGCGCGAAACATATTTGCACCATAGCTAGATGCCACATCAGCTTCTATATAAAATCCTTTATTGTCTGCTGAATTTATGAGCCTTATACCATTGCCTGCTACTAGGTGGTTTATCCCTATACAGCCATTGGTATAGCCATTTGCGCCGATTTTACATGCTTTGTCGCCTGTGTCGTTGTGTGTGTTTATGTCTTTGGGCTTGCCTGTAACGACTGCGTCATAGCTATATGTTTTTCCAGATTCAGCATTATCTCCCACATTTATTACGATAGAGCCATCTGCTATGCCGAGTGTGAGCTTATCTTGTGTAGTTGGTGCATTGATATGCTGTCCTTTTGTAGAGTCGTTATTATTCCAAGCACTTGCGTCTTTATCGATAGTGATAGACGCGCTTAGTAGGTTTATCCATTGTGTGGTTGTAATGCCTGAAAAATCCGTAACAAAGCCAGAATTTAGCACACCTCTATCGCCGATAGCGATTCCGTAGCCTCCCGTTGTTAAGTTTTTTATATCAAATGTGCCTTTAACAAGAGTCCCGCCACCGATATGGACAGAGTTAGCATTATCCCGGGGAGTTAGATTTGTGCCTTGTATAGAGCCAGTTAATGTAAGATTATCAAACCTAGAGCCATTGCCTATCTTCACACCGCTCCACTTACTATTTGTCGCACCTATCGTAACTGTGCCACCTGCAATGATACTATTTGCTGTGGTAAGGATATTACCACCATTGGCACCGATAGTGCCACCACTTGGGAGGTTTAGGATAGAGTTTTCTGAGCCTAGTTGGAGATTTTGCGTGCCTGTAATTGTGTTTATCGTGCCAGTCATAGCGCCATCGCATATCGTGGTATCGCCACTTATCCTGCACGCCGCCGCAGCAGTATCTATGCTAAGGCTAGCTAAAATCGCGCTAGTGGCTAGAGACAGGGCTAGGCGTTTTTTTGGTGTTGTTTTTGCATTTTTG
>NZ_JBSIUV010000137.1:0-1410 GCF_053654515.1 Helicobacter sp. T3_23-1059
TTTAATATGAACAACGACTTAAACCCCGCTGCAGGAAGCTATGACAACTACAATCCCGTAGCCACTACCGCGCTTCCCGGACGCTCTCAAGGGCTAAATATCGATACAAGCCTACTAGAATCTATCACCGTGCAAGATAGCAATGTAAGTGCGGCGTATGGTGGATTTACAGGTGGAGTGGTGGAGGCAAATACCAAAAAAGCTACCAAAAAATACGGAGGAAATATCAGCTACCAAATCTCACAAGGCAATGCCAACTTAAGGGCATTTAGCCTTACAAACTATCATTTATACGCACCCACAGAGGCAAATTATGAAAATTTTTTAAACTCTAGTTCGGCGGGGAATCAACCTGAGTTCATCAAACATTCTATTCGCGCAAGCGTAGAATCTAGATTTCACAAAAAAGCTGGAATCATCGCTAGCTTTACTACCACACAGAGTTTTATCCCGCTAAATTCTGGCTCTAGCACCTACTTAGCCGCCACACTAGATGAAAAGCGCAAAACTCAAAAACGCCAAAATTATAATTTTTTCATAAAAGGGCATTATGATGTGAGCGAGACTTTGCGACTAGAGGCAAGCTATGCCTATGCCCCCTCTTTTAGCAATTATTTTATTAGAAATACTAAAAATTCTAGCTTTGATATGCTTACAGGTGGGCATCAAGCGGGACTTAAAGCTTCGTGGGATAATAATCTTGGATTTTTTCTCGCACAAAGCAATTTTCACTATATGGATAATTCGAGGGTAAATTCTGCTAGCAATAGCATAGGGTGGAGGGCAAGTGTGGATAAAAATTGGACTAATAATTTAGAGAGTGGCACGGTAAGTGAGGGAGGCTATGGCAATGTCGATACTAAGCAAATCAATTTCAATCTAAAAGCCACGCAGGATTTTAAGCCATTGCATTTTGGAGTCGCCCAAAGCAAATTTAACGCAGGAGCAGAGATAGGCTATGTAAATGCTTATTATGAGCGAATGGAGGATATGCTTTTTGGTGGGACACGCACAGATAGAATCTCTCCCCTAAAAGCTAACGAAGTATGTAGAGACGATGATATAGCTTGCTCAAATGGCAAAGTTTATTATAGTATTGGGGATTGGGCTAATAATAATGGGCAATACACCCACGCGCTAAGTTTTTACAAAGCGGGAAATATCACACTAGATAATGTGAATGCAAGCGCGTTTGTAGAAAATGATATGAAGCTAGATTTCAATTCGTATTTTATTAGACTTGGCGAGATAAATTTGCGACTTGGAGCAAGGGTGGATTATGATACTTATATGGCAAAAACTACGCTATCGCCTAGATTTTCGCTAAATTATATTTTGCCTTATAGTAGCCAAAAATTTAGCACGCAACTAACATTCGGGGCAAATCGCTACTACGGTCGCAATCTTTTT
>NZ_JBSIUV010000138.1:0-1392 GCF_053654515.1 Helicobacter sp. T3_23-1059
GGATTTTGCCTTTATGAGCGCATTCTATGGCATCAGATTCTAGCAGTGGATTTAATAGATTTTGTGCGTGCATTTTTGGTTTATCTTAAAATATTTAAGATTTGCTTATAATTTTGCGTGGCTTGCATATCCATATTGGATTTAGCTTCTTTTAGTTTGTCATTGATAGATTGCGACACATTAAAAGTAAAATCAAAGCACTGCTCCTTATCTAAGCAAAATAGATGATTTTCTAACAAAAATTTTATTACCTCTTGGTTAAAGTTCTCTTGGGCTACGAGAAGTAAATATGAACGACTTTGGGCTTTTTGCAAAGATATAAGAGTGTCTTTGCCAAGTTTGATTAGCATTTGCTTCATACCGACCATATCGCACTCTCTCATCATATCTACAAACGCACCATCAGAATCTATAAAATACCATCTAATAATTTGAGGCTCATCATTGCAACATTCCTCCTGTTTAAATTTTCCCCATTGCTCATTCCAATGTTGATAAATCGTAGATGGATTATTGACATTGCAAGATTCTTTGCTAAAGCAAAAACCAATACACACCACTACAACAATCAATGCTTTTTGCATTTTACTCCTTTGATATAATCTTTATATTGTTCTTTTGTCTCTTTAAGTGCTTGAATAATGTTTTTATAGCCAATTATCATTTTGTTGCCCACTTTTCGCATTTTCAAACTTAATCATTTGTATGTTTCACTTTTTATTTTATGATAAATTTTACCCTGTTTAAAAACAACATAGCCAAGTTTAGATTCTTTATAATGGCAGATTTCAATGGAATCTAAACTCAACTTAAAAACAGGGATTCCACACCAATCTACCTCTCCACGATACATAATTATTTTGTCGTTTCTCTCATCGCGCTCAAATATCCGCAAAATCCCACCATCGCATGCATTTCCCATAGGCATATCTTGAAATATCCACACTTCTCTAAAATCATTAAGTGTTGCATAAATTGCGAGGTTTGGGGCATATTCAAACTCACAATCTCTTTGATAAACATTTTTGTCATCAATAATAATACTACATTTGTCATACTTCGCATCTGTAATAAAAAACATAGACCTTGGTTCAAGTCTGCTTTGTATATTTTGCGAAATTTCATCTGCACTCAATAACGCCACGCTAAATGCGATAAATAGAGTTAAAATACACCTTTTCATTCTTATCCTTTATATTGTTCTAATCCTTTTTTAAGGCTTCTTCTTATTGCCAATCCAGCTTCACCTTTTGTCAAAATCCCATCTTTATTAGTATCTAATTTAACATTTTGGTTAGGCTCAATTTAACTTAAGCGGTTGTTTTCTTATCAATTTTAGCAAGATTTTATACAAATCTTGCTGTTTAATTTGAGTATTATACCTAAATTCTG
>NZ_JBSIUV010000139.1:0-1367 GCF_053654515.1 Helicobacter sp. T3_23-1059
TGCTTATATTTGTTGCTAATATTTTCTTTTTTTTAGACATAGATTTCAATCTCCCCTGCTGGTATATTTTTGCCATTAAAGACATTTTTTAGTAATGCTTGATTGTTGTGTATTATGACATTTATGATAAAAGATTCGCCTTGCGTCCTAACCTCCATTTCCATTTGCTCATCGTCATTGTAACCACTAGTTTTTATGTGTAAATTCATATCATTGCTATGCCTTGAATCATCGTCCTCTAATTTTACCATTTCCTCCCCATAACTAAAATACATTTCAATGATTTCTTTTTGTGAATCTTGCGTGGATTGTGAATTGCTAGAATCTGTGTTTGATTTTGAGTTAGATTCTGCATTAGATTCGTTAGATTCTGCGCTAGATTTTAGGCTAGATTTGCTTGTAGTTTCTGCGTTCTCGTTGTTATTTTGTGCATTATAAAAACCCTCTGCCACCTCCTCATCTAGCTCGAAAATATCTTTTGCTTTTGGTTGCCCTTGCAAGATTAGAGGTGAGCCTTTGTCGGTTATGACTTGTGAGATTGCTTGGGCTAGGATTATTTTTTGATTGTCAATTTCTAGCAATGTGGAGCAAATAGAATTTGGGATATTAGCTAATTTCGTGCAAGGACTTGGAATCCCTGCGATATTGTTAGCACAGCCCACAATGGTAGCATTTGCTAAATCTTGCAAACTTATCATTCCTGCGTCATTGTTGCTAGAATCTTGCACACACATTAAATCTTTGGTGCTTGATTGAAGCAAAACCTTGCCTTTATGAGCGCATTCTACGCTATCTGTTTCAAGTAGTGGATTTAGCTTTGGCATTTAGATTCTTTATTCACACCTTTTGCAATATTTTTTCACGATTCGCTCAATTTCGGCTTGGTATTCGGGGGATTCGTAGAGATAAAAACAATATGCCAAAAGCGGATTAGATTCTATATCTTGTAGCCTTGATTTATCCTCTATCACTGATTTTATATTTTCTAATGTCTTTGCTTTTGTGTCTTTTATGTATTGTTCAATATCGTTTTTGATTTGCTTGCCTTTATCAGTAGTGATACAATAAGCATTGCTTCTACCCTCAATTAGCCGTAAGTGCTCGTCAAAATATTCCATTTCATTTGCGCGTATTTTTGGACTTCTATCAAAATATTTAAGACAGATTCCAAAACCATAGATTTTCATATCTTTTGTCATAGTTTTGCGTGCATAAATCGTATCAAAAGAGTGAGCCTTGCTTTTAAGGTAACGCATTGGGCTTTTGTCATATTCCAAACATTCCTCGCCATAAGCGCAAAGACAAAGTGATAATAAGACTATGATAAATACTTTCATTTTTTACTCCATTGTAACATTAAAAATTCG
>NZ_JBSIUV010000140.1:0-1337 GCF_053654515.1 Helicobacter sp. T3_23-1059
GTCGTCCTTTATGTGAGTTTGCCCATAAAGGCGGATTTGAGTAGGCTAGATTTGAGTTGCTTTGCGTTTTTTAGGGCGGAGTCTATAAACGCGCTTGTTTTATCCGCGCTACTAAAATGCTTTTCTAAAATCTCTACGATTTTCTTTTGAATCTCAAGCGGTGGCAGGGGGATAGGCAGTTTAGAAAAACTTTTAGCTGAAATTTCTTTAAATGTCGTGCCACTCGCATAACTTTCAGCTAAACTTTTTGCATTAAGCAAGTAATAATATACAAATTCACTAAAAACATTTTCTTTTGGAATTAGACTTTTAAAACCTTGATTTGTGCATAATGAATTTGACGCTATGGCTACATATCCTATCGGTGCTCTTGACGAAAAAAGTATCGTCCCTTTTGGCACTAGCCTTGCCGATGAACTTTTAAGCCCTTTTTCACTAATGTTTCTTTTGCCCTGTGATATAAATTTATCATTATGGTTTGATAAATCCGCAGGCGTAATCCAAGCGATATTTCCGCCAAAATTATCGGCTTGTGTTGTCGAAGGTGTGCCACCAGAAACGATTTCGCCTATCTCGCCAAGCGTTTTGATAGTCCAGCCTTGCGGAAAATTCAGAGATTCGCCATTATTGTCATATTGAGATTTCGTAGAAAGCGAAATATCTCTATGGTTGCCCTTATTGTCATTCTGAGCGAACGCAGTGAGCGAAGAAACTCTATTTGTGGATTTTTGAGATACTTCGCTTCGCTCAGTATGACAATATAGGGAGTGAGTATGACAAGGTGGGGTGTCATTGCGAGAATCCGTGATAGCGGATTCGTGGCAATCTATGGTTTTTTTTGTGGATTGCCACGCTCGTTGCACTCGCTCGCAATGACGGGGGTTTTGTCATTCTGAGGGAGCGAAGCGACCGAAGAATCCAAAGGATGTTCACAAGTTGCGTTATAATTTTTGGATACGTCGCTACGCTCAGTATGACAAAGAAAATGGGTAAAATCCTCCGTCAATGTGCCGTTGAATGCGGATTTAAGCAAACTTTGCTTGTATTTTGCGATATTATTTTGAGCGGATTTTAGGTGCTTTGTGCCATTATCGATTCGCAAAAATGCTTCATCAAGCCTTGCCACAATGCGCTTTTGAATATCAAGTGGCGGCAGGGGGATTTTGATTTTTGCATATTCGCTAATCCAATATCACTTGTGAGTGTCGCTTCTATGGCGAATCGTTTGCATAAGATAATACAAAAATTTAATATCGGCGTTTTCTTTGGGGTGCAAGATTTTCATAGCCGATGATTTAACTTTAAATTTAAAGGCTCAAGACAACTTAAGACAAAAT
>NZ_JBSIUV010000141.1:0-1297 GCF_053654515.1 Helicobacter sp. T3_23-1059
ACCACTTTTGCTTGTAGTTGCGAGTGAAACGAAGCAAAAAAATTCTCAATGCCATTTATGTGGTTTTTGCCTTTTGCAAACTCATTTTTGCTATGTTTGACACGATAATGTGCCTTTGCCCCTTTTGCTTGCAGTTGTAAGTCAAACGAAGCAAAAATACAGAAGTTTTTTGCCAGCTCCTCGCCCTCTTTTGCCTCTCACTCTTTTAGCACCCAAAATTTATATTAAAAGATTGCTTTCATCAATTTCAATTTCGCCATTTAATTTAGATATTTTTTCACATTCTTTGGTGATTAAGATTCTAATGTTTTTGCAAATTTTATTGACACTTTGGCGAGAAATGTTGCTTAATTTTGCAATTTTTACCGCTTTAATATCAAGACAAAAAAGTTTAAGAATCTCTCTTGTTTTTGCCTCTGAAATTCTTGCAAAACTCTTTTATATATGTAGCGATATACTTGTTTTTCATCGTATGTATCATAACTTAAGACTCCTTTATTTGAGCTTAAGTTGTCTTGAGCCAAAATTTTTACACAATCAAATCACAACTCCAAAGTGTTTATGACAAACTAAATGATATGCTAGAAAAAATAATTTCAAAAGCAAATGTGGCAAACTTAAAGGGAGATTTTGAGTTTATTTATTGGGATAAACAAGACAAACAAATAAAAACATTAAAATCTACCAACAATTATGAACTTACAATATTAAAAGAAATTGATTTAAGCAAAGCCGCTAATGAATACGCCATATCAAAATTCTTGCCTTTTATATTTTATCCAAAAGATGAAGAGATAGAAAAAATACTATACCACGAATATCGTTATGGCAATGTATCAAGTGAATACAAAAATGCTAGAAATGAATTTTATCAAAATGTATTAGCAGGAATACAAAGCGATAAATATTGGAGTAGTAGCTATCATAAACTCAGCTAAAAATCTATCTAAAAATGAAATATCAAAGGTTGCAAATGCCTAGCAATGAAAATAAAACAATAGAAAATATTTTTGCTTATGATGGGGATATTATCGACATACAAATATTAGAATCTAAAGGCATAGATACTTTGCAATCTAAAATCTATTTTTGCGGAGTGCTATTAAATGGTGGCACTGAATCCACTATGCCATATAATGAATGTTTCTTTGGGAGTTTGGATTCTAATGATTCAAACGACTTAGACGAATCAAAGCCTATTTATTATTTAGAATCAAATTTAGATTCCAATGGTTACACTCAAACCCTCCAAATATTCCTAAACAATCATAAACTTACAATCTTAAATTATTCACTA
>NZ_JBSIUV010000142.1:0-1284 GCF_053654515.1 Helicobacter sp. T3_23-1059
GTCCTTTGTGTTGGGGTTATTTTCGATTAAAAGGCAAAATCTTATTAGATTCTTGCTTTTTGTTTTGTTTTGTTGTAGAATTATCAAAAGGGGTTTTAGGCAGAATCTCGCTTATGTCATCTAGCGGAGATGTATATAAACTTCCGCTTTCCCCTTTTGTATTTTTTAATTCATAGCTTGTTACTATCCAATGTGGCGTTTTTTGCCCTTTCCAATTATCTTTTATGCCAATAATCACATTTTTATTTTCTAGTTTTATACGCCCCTTGTCATCTTGCTTTAGTTGTGCATTTTTGATAATATCAGGTATGTTATGGATAAATTCTAAGGCTTTTTGCTCGCCCATTTCTCTCGTGCGTTTATCTAAAATATGCGCTAGTCCATATCCCTCATTCTTTTTGGGATTTGTTACCTCCCCCCAAAGTAGCGTTATTTCCCCTAAATCATCTCGGTAAAATGCCCCTTGCACTTGCCCATTTTTGACTTTTAGCAAGTGTTTTATGGCTTCTTGCCCCTTGCCTTTAAATTCTGTGTAGTTTGTGCCGAAATCTTTTATGGTGTCTTGCATACCCTGCCTTTGTGGATTTTGATTTGGCATTATAGCGTTATTTTGCATAGCTTTCTTTGTCGCGTTGTGTGTGCTAGATTCTAGGGCTTGTTTGTTAGCATTTTTATTTGCATTTTTGCTAGCTTGTTCGCTAGCGTTTCGACTAGCTTCTTTGCTAAAAGATTTTATGATAGATTCTATTGTTTTGCTAAAAACACTCATTGCTTAAAACCCTCTGCATTAAAAAAATCCCCTTTTTATTTTTTGTCCTTTATTTACTAAATTTTATTTGTGGCATTTGCGGTGTTTGTTGGCTTTGGTAGCCTTGATTTTGGCTAGGATTTTGGCTATTTTGTCCGTTTTGTCCTAAATAGCCTTTTTCTCTTGCCCATCGTTGATAGCCAGCTTTTTGATATTCCTCTTTGTTAAAATTTGCATTATTTGCTTTGATATACTCGTTTTTGGCTTGGTAGCTTTGTAGTTCGGCTAATTGTTGTGGCGTTATGTCGCCATTTTGGTAGAGTAGCTCGGCTTTTCGCAAAGTATCATCTAATATTATGTCATTTTGTGCGATGGCTTGCGCCCTTGCGTTTTCGCCTTTTCTAAAGCCTATTCCATAAGCATCTCTCTAAACTTCACAACACAAATAGAGATATTTCGCTAACGCTCAATATGACAAAAAATAGATTATTACACAAATTTACACAAAATTTGCTCGCAATGACAAAAAAAAAAAA
>NZ_JBSIUV010000143.1:0-1281 GCF_053654515.1 Helicobacter sp. T3_23-1059
TAATTCAGATTTTAAACATTCGCAACATTTTTTTCAAATGGGTTTAGATTTTCTTATTTATACTACAAGTTTTAAGGAGCTATAATGTTATTTCAGGGTGCAGGTGATTCTTATGAACATTTTATAGAATTTTCTTATCATTTGGGCTGGTTTATTATCACACTACCTACAATGTTTTTATATATTTACAAAAGACATATTGTAAATATATTTTTTCATTTGGGTGCTATGGGATTGACATATTTATCTTGGTGTAATTGGACTTATTTTAGTGGCAACTTGCTTAGTGATGTATCGCCAATAGTGTTTGCTTATATAGTATTGTCAGCTCTTTTTTTTCCTATGTTTGGAATTCTTCAAACCATTCCACATTTATTATTTTGCATATATGCCACTATTTTTAATTATAGATATTTCAAATCATTAAATATAAAAAATAAATTTAGCTTATGTTGTAAATCATTTTTTGCTGGGTTAGCTTTGACTTTGATTTGTATTTGTATAGGTTGGGCTATACTTTTGTCGGATTTGTCTATCAATAGTGGTGGGGCAATAAAGATAGAAATTGCATTAGCAATACTTATAAATATCCCACTACTTGCATATATCATTTATAAAGACATTAAATCATATTTGGCAAAAAAGAAAGTGAAATGATAAACAATATCGATATTTCCTACACAGATTAAGGCTTATGTTGATGATAGCTTTGATTTTAGTGACCAAGACCACACTTTTGATACTAATGGAAATATTGTAGAATTTGGGCAGCCTGTTGGGGCGTGGAACTACAATAAACTTAAATTTGATGAAGATGTTTCAGAAAGTCAGATGAGTAGGTATATTAAAAAAACAAAAGGAAGTTTTAGCAAAGAAAATGTTGTGGCATTATTTCGTCTAAAATCAGCCATAACAATAGATGATTATTTTCAAAAAAGAATGGAAAACATATATCCTATTTACAATAACGATTACCAAAATACTCAAAAGTATTTTGAAATAGGCTTGGATTATATTTTAGCAAGTAAAGATTTTAAAAACATAAAAGTTCCAAATGGATACAAAGAATTTTTTAAAATTACCATTTATAGAGGTAAAAAATGATTGTGGATTATATTTATGGTGTGATGTATGCTAGATTTTTTATGTTTTGCATAGTGGATAGTATTTTAAACATTATTGCTTTATTTGTGTTACTAAAAAATAAACATAAAGTCAATGGGTATTTTTTGATATATGGATTGCTGGGGAATGTATTGGGCGGAATGTTAATATTTTTTT
>NZ_JBSIUV010000144.1:0-1214 GCF_053654515.1 Helicobacter sp. T3_23-1059
CGGCGATAGCGAAGTAAAAAGCCTTAAAGAAGTGGATTTATACGACTTTTTAGACTATATGATAGGCAAAGGACAACAAAACGAAGCCACAAGCGCATTAAAAGACGCGCTCATACGACTAAAAAACTATGAAAAAACCCCCACACCAAGCCCCGATAAATCCCCCTCCCTTAGCACGAGGGCGGACAAAGGGGGAGGGTATCAAAACACCCCTGCGCAAAAAGACACACCTACAAAATCCACACCACAAAGCGATGACTTAGCCGCGCAAAACCAAAATCTAAGCAAAGACATTGACACGCTAGCACTAGAAAAAAGCCTAGAAAAAAGATTTAACGACTTTGAAAAACAAGCAAACGAGCGAGCGGGCAGAGAACTAAGCGTAAAAGAATTTGATGAATGGTTTGAAAATGAAGCAAAAAATGGAAACAAAGAGATTTTAGACTACAAAAAAGACTTAGCAAAGTATAGGGAAATCGATGATAAAGCCCGAGCACAAGCCATAGCACAAGAACAATCAAAATATATTACCCAAAAAACGCAGCAATGGCTAGAAAAATACAAAAACGACTTAAGCGGAGGCAAGACGGACGCGGAAATTATCGCTAGCAATAACATTGATTTTACAAAAGGAAAACAAGATTTATCCTTTATGCGCAAAAACATAGAATCTAACTATGGCATTAAGCCAGCGCAAGAGTTTGGCACAAACTATGCGGAATTTTACAAAGACGGGCAAGGGGCTATCCAAAAACTACTAGCCGAAGCGAGCGCAGCAAAACAAGCGGGCGAGGAATTTAACGGACAAGTCGCAGGGGCGTTTAAAAAGCAAATCGATGGCGTTTTAAGTGATATTGATTTAGTCTGGGGCAAAATCACGGACGCACAAAAACACGAGGGCTATGGCTTAAGCCACATTATCGACAAACACCCCGAACTAGACTTACACAAAATCCCTGAAATCATAGAAAGAGGGGAAGTGGAATCTAAAAAAGGAATAACTACAATTTGGCATAAAGATAGCGATGGGAAAATCTATAAATTAGGAATTTCACAAGGTTTTAATGGTAAGGGGGACAATAAATGGGTAGTTACAGCGTATGAAGTCGAAAGGGAAAAGGATAAGACTTTCGGCGATACCCTTTTTACAACTAAACGCCCTTTAGAAAACCCTGACGAACAAATTATACAACACACTGCTGAGAAAATCCAAC
>NZ_JBSIUV010000145.1:0-1248 GCF_053654515.1 Helicobacter sp. T3_23-1059
GGTGCAAATACGCAAAAAGTTCAGAATTTAAAAAGCCAAGCGCGGTTTTGATTGACATATTTGGAATGCGCGGGATAAGGATATTTGCGCTATTTAGAAACAACGCCCCGCTATTGTCATAAGCAAAAATAAGTTTGTTTGAGATAAATTTATACACAAGTTTTTCGCTCGCACGATACATCTCATCTTTTGCCACTTGCTGAAATTTCGTTCTATCATACATAATAAAATTTCGCGCTTTTTGCAAACGATAAGGCACAATCTCTTTGCCTGTGAAAATTTTTTCACTGCCTAAAATCTGCTCTTTATGCAGGGCGTTTTTATTATCCCCCGTAACGATTCCTAACGCCCAAATGCTCGCGCTTAAATCAAATTTGCCCTGTGCTTTTACTTTTTGAATAATTGCTATGTCTTGGGCGTTAAGTGGGTTAAAATTTAGATTTTGGCTTATGTGAAATGCAGATAATGGGACTTGTAGTGTTTGTTTGTTTGTGATGATTTTGCATTGTTTTGTGGGGTTTGATTTGGAGTTGGATTTTGTTTTCCCTCTAGATTCAAGAATCTCTTTTTTATGCTCCACGCTCACAAACTCCGTGCTAACGCCACTAAAAATATTTGCATAATGTGTAATTTCTTGCAATGTGCCATTGCTTAAAATAAATTCTCGCAAATCTTTATGTGTTTTGACATTTAGCATTGATTTTGGGAGCAAAAATTTCATAATACCATTTGGCTTTAGTTGCTTATAAGACTTGACAAAAAAGAGCGAAAATCTCTCACCTGAAATGATAGAATCTTCGCAGGATTTTGGGCTTGTAGATTGTGGCTTTTTGTGTGTGTTATTGCGATAGATTCCCCACGGCGGGTTAGTGATAACATAATCAAATTGTGTGTTTTGGAGTGGATTTTGGATTGTGTTTTCAAGTAAGGTTTTTGTGCTAGATTCCAAAAAATCCACGCAATAAATTTGTGGAATAAATTCATCGTTTTTAAATTTAAGCAAAAGGTTGATTTTAGCGATAAACACAGCGATAGGGTCGTTATCAATCCCAAAAATTTGGCTTGGTTTGGCATTTTGCAGACTCATAAAAAACGCTCCACTTCCACAAGCAGGGTCTAGCAATATTTGCCCTTTGCTAAAATCTAGGTTTTGTGTCATTGCATTTGTAATCGCGTGTGGCGTGTAATACGCCCCCATAATATTTTTTTTGCCCTCATACAAAAGACATTGATAGAGTAGCCCTTTTT
>NZ_JBSIUV010000146.1:0-1194 GCF_053654515.1 Helicobacter sp. T3_23-1059
GGCACTGAATCTACAATGGGTAGAGCATATATTTGTTTAGATGGGAAAATTATAAATGTTAAAATTAAAGGGGAAGTGATATATAAAAACATAAAAGATAATAATACGGGTAGGATTACTAAACAACGGCAAGATAAAAGAGAAATTGATAGCATTGAAATAACAGATATTGACTACAAAATAAATAACTTATCTAATGTAAAGCCGTTTGCATACATACTAGAGCGACCAGGACCTGATAGCATAGCAGGTGAAGTTAATTTGCGAATCCCAGAGGGGAGGTATAATGTAATGTGGAATGATGGAAATATGAAAGGCGTTTTAAAGTTATTTAATAATTATCTATCAAAAGGCAGGGCGATTTTGATTCACGGGGGCAATACACCAAAACATTCTGCTGGTTGTTTGCTAATAGGGGATAATATACAAAGTGATATTATAAATGGAGAACCTATGGCTAAACTCTTAGCAGATTTAATAAAGTCAAAACTTTGTCCACAAATAAAACAAAGCAATGAATCCATAAAAAATTTTGTGCGAAATTGTATTGAAATACAAATTGTAAATACAATTACAAAGGATATAAAATGACAACGAATCTAAATGAATATTTTGTAGAACCATATATGCAAGAATCATATAAAGATGGCTTAATTAGCGACATATACAAATCTAAAGGAATGCTTCGCATCTCTTGGAGTTTTGATATAAAATATAATAAAAACATTGATTTAATATTTTTCCAAGAATCTTTACCTGGTGCTTATACTACTCTTTATGCTAAAGATTTCCAAAAAAGCATAGATGAGGAGCAGTTGCGCGTATTTGGACTGCCTAGAGCATTAGATAACATAAAGATTCCTTACGACATAAACTACGACTTTGTAAAAGACATTCTCTCAAAGGTTGGTTTTAGTGAATCCCAACAACAGCGTTTTTTTGATATGCGTTTTGGCTCGGTGTTTGTGCCTATGGAAGTAGAATTTGAGTGGTATGCTATTAACTTAAGTGCTTTTAATAAAGCACCTTTAGATTTTAGCGTGATTACTTTTCCTAAATATGATAAATACATTAGAGATAATGAAACATACCCAGATGATGGCTTTACAATGATTCTAGGCATTATAAAATCTTATAAAATCTTACCACAAAATATTTCTTTAGATTTTAGCCAAGCAGAAATTATTATTGATA
>NZ_JBSIUV010000147.1:0-1189 GCF_053654515.1 Helicobacter sp. T3_23-1059
AGAATTACACAATACAAATAATTATAAAACCATACCCATAAACAAAAAAACACTACTTCACCCAATCATATACACCAATATAACATATCCTGCGCCTTTTAGATTCCAAACAAGAGAGCAATCAAGTGTGCTTATAGGCTTAATTAAGGCATATAAAATTCCACATTTTCACTATAACCACTATGGTAAAGTAGATATAAATAATGATAATACAGAATCTATATACAGCTGGAAAAATGAAATCTATACCATAGACATAAAGCAGACAATACGACTAAAAGCATTTGTGTATAAGAAACAGAAAACTTATGTAGCACAAAATAAAAACAATATTTATGCAAATAATGAAGAACCCACTAATGTTCCTGCGCTACAAGGCAATATCACTAAAATCATCAAAAAAATTAGTAGCGATGAAGCGCAAAACATTAAATGGGCGTTTAAGATAGTGGATGATAGCTATCACGGACAAAATGTAAAAACGGGCAGATTAAAAGAAAGGACAACAGACCAAGGCGAACCTTTTCCACCACTTGGCAACAAAGATTTTATCATAAACCTTGCAGATAAAAATCATACGCGATTAGATTTTATTCCAAAAGGTTATGTAGAGATAGAGGGCAAATATGGCACTACTTTAGCATTAAAACTTTGTGATTTGTTTGATAAAAAATTACTTATGAAAGACTATACAAGCAAAAATGATGACAATAAACAAGATACACTTATCAATAAAAACATAATATTTTTTGCTTATGATAAGAATGTAGGAATCAACACAAGCAATGATACAAAACATAATGCTTATCGCGTATATAGCGATAAAGGAACAGGCAATAGTAGAATTGTAACACAAGACCGTGTAGCTTCCATAGAATTAAAAATAGTCAAAAGTAGATTTGGATTAGAGTTTGATGGACAAACTTTGAAATTTTTAGAAAATAAAAGGGTTATGGGGGAGTGGCTGTGCAAAACAAATGCTACGACAAAAATAAAAGAAAAGGAGCGCAATATTGATTTTCATTTATTGTCGCAATCGTTACAAGAAGAATATATAGATTTAGGAAATGATGAAATAAAACTAATTAAACTTCTAAAAGATTGTTATACAACAAGGAATCAACAACCTATCAAACTATATATAAAACCACAAAAACGAGTTTTGATTCTAATAGAGCGATTCAAAGAA
>NZ_JBSIUV010000148.1:0-1147 GCF_053654515.1 Helicobacter sp. T3_23-1059
GTCTTTCTTGCAAGGGGTTTTAGGTAGATAAAAGTTTAGCTTGCAAGGTGTTTAGCGATTCTAAAATGCGTTTGATTGCTACTAAATCTGTGCTTGGGGGGGGGTGCTACATTGTGCTAAAAGCCTTGCTAACTCGGCTTGTTTTTTTGCTAATTGCACTTGTTTTAATGCTTCTTGCCTCTCTTTCTCTTGTTCTTGTTTAGTTTGTTGTTCTTTTTTAGCTTGCAAAAGAGAATCTAACTCGGTTTCGTATTGTTTTTGCAAGGCAATTAACCTATTAAGTTCTTGCCTAAGCGCGTTGATAATACTTGTATCAGCATTATCGAGTATTAAATCGTTTATTTCCTTTTCAACTTCTTGTATTTTTTGTTTATACATTTTTTTGTCCTTATTGATTTATTGTAGTTTTTAGGTTTTAAATTTGACTTTTTGGGTAAAAAGTGCTATATTTTTAGCATAAACCGATAGTTGATGCTCTCAATGTGGTAGAGAGCTGGGCTTATGTAGCTTGTGATATTGTGGGTTCAACTCCCTCCTTCTATCGGTTTCTTATTCTTTAAAATTCTTTTATCAGCTTTTTTTGCGGTAACAATAAAATTTCCATTGTTGTCTGCTTTGAAATGCACAAAATTCATCATTTGTTCATTATTCTTGTCTGCAAAAGTAATAAAAAATCCTGTTTCATCTTTATATGCACTCTTGGCGTTGTTTATGACTTTTGGCAATTCTTTGATTTCGTTAATTTTTAATGCTTGCCTATATTTTGATTTTCTCTCTGGTCGCAAATGTGCTAATGCGCTTTTTAACATAAAAACCCTGTCGCCCTGCAAGTTTAACACCTTTTTTAATTCGGCACTTATTGTAGCAATTCTTTGTATATTTGGTGCTTTTGCATAATTTTTGTTTAAGACATTATCTACAAAAACATTAAAATCATCTTGAGTGCTTAAGGGCAAACCACTTAGATAATCCTTTGTTTTTGAGTTCATTTTTATATGCTGATTTTGCATTATTTTACCTTGTTGGTTATTTTTGTTCATTATTGTATCTAAATTCTTAATTTTATGCAGATTTGTTGCGTTGCTAACTTTTTGGCTAAGTTCGCTCGCGCTATTTTGTAGCGACTTTATCGCCTCTTTTGGCTCAT
>NZ_JBSIUV010000149.1:0-1135 GCF_053654515.1 Helicobacter sp. T3_23-1059
CTCTTGCTTAGCTTGCAAAAGAGAATCTAGCTCGGTTTGTGTGGTTGTTAGCTCTGCTTTTACTTTTTCTAATTCTGTTTGTTCTTTTTGTAGCTTTTTTTGTATGGTAGATAGTTGTCCTCGCAAAGAGTTTAGCCTCGCCTGCATAGTATCTCTTACTTGTATTGCAGCTTGTTTATCTTGTTGCGTTGCTGCCATTCCTATTGCGCTGTTCCATATATTTACATTTTCTTGCGTAGCACTTATTTGTTGTTGCAAATCATTGATTTGTGCTTGTGTGGCGTTGATTTGGGTTTGTAAATCTTGGATTTTGCCTTGTTTTTCTGTGATTTTTGCTTGCAATTCTTGGATTTTGTCCATTTTTTGTCCTTTCATTTTGTTGATTTTTTATAAAAAATGCTATAATGACACAGCTTAGCAATAGTAGAGGAGGATTCGCGTGCACCCACCTCATATTGAGCTAGCTTATCCATTCCTGCTTATTGCGCGCGATAGGCTTATGGAATGGAATTTAACTCCTCTAATTCTATGGTATAAATCCTATTTTTACCCACTTTCTTTTCAAAAGCTGTGATTTTTGCTTGCGCGATTTTTTGATTGATTTTTAGCTCTGCTATAAGTCGATACACTTCCCAGCCCCTGCCTTTGTCATCAAGGTGTTTATTTTTTAGATAGGCATTTTCATATAGCTCTTTTAGGTTCTCTGCTGTTTTAAAATGTTCCTCTCTACTAAAACCATTTGCCACGCTTTTATTTACTGCTTTGGGATTTGAGATTTTGTTAATCTCGTGTTGGGATATGCTTGCTTTTAATCCTGTGGCTTTGTTTATTAACTCTGTATCTTTTATGCTCGCTAAAGCAGTGTTTAGCTCGTTTCTTAGTTCGCGTATATTTTGTGTGCCTTGCGTGTTTATTGTGATAAATTCTGCCATTTGATTGCCTTTATCAAGTTTTTGGCTTGATATTGTATCGTTATTTTGCGCAGGTTTAGCGTGGCTATGTTTAGCTTGCATTCTCTTTAGTAAGGCTTTAGCGCGTGGGTTTGTCTTAACAAGTTTTTCTAGCCTTTTTGTGCTAATTTGTAGCCCTTTGCTTGCTAGCGCACCGCTTGCAAACCCTGCTAGAAACTTTTGCG
>NZ_JBSIUV010000150.1:0-1089 GCF_053654515.1 Helicobacter sp. T3_23-1059
GCCATCTATTTGTGCGTTGTTATCAGTAAAAACAAAAGTCCAAAAACGCGAGCGATGATAAAATTGACTTGCTGTTGAAAATTTTCCTTTGATTGTTATGCGCTCCCCTTTTTGCAATGTAATTATTTCATTGCTTGGTTGTGTGTTGCTTATGCCGTTTTGTATGATTGTTATGTTATCCATTGCATATTCCTTTAGTTGTGATTGTCGCTTGCAATTCTTGGATTTTGTCCATTTTTTGTCCTTTTTTAATAAGATTTGGTATAATGCGTTTTAGTTTGTATCGCGGTGGTAAGCCTAAACCTGTTTCTATCTAAGGGGCTTATTTCACAAACGGCTTTTTGTTGTGATAGATTGCAAAAAGTGTCTGCGCGATGCAAGCATTTTATTCTTTGGCTACATACTTTATACTTACTCTACCATTTTTTAATATTTGCTTCAGTCTAGTATTTTTTTCATCTAGGTAATATGTCTTAAAATTTGTAATTCCTTTTTCATTTACTGCGATTCCAAAAAGATTTAACATATTTTTTTCTTTGTCATAAAATGGTTTATAAAAGTATATGCTACCTTTTCCATTTGTGTTGTCTTCGACTATAAAAAGCGGATTCCTAAAAGTTTCAAAAAATCCACCTTTGATAGCTGTTCTGTCTTTGTGATAAGTGTTGTTTTTAAAATGTTGTAAGGCATATTGTGTATTGACTTTTACTTCCCCTAGCGGTGTGGATATATAACCTATATTGTTTTCTATTCTGTCAAAAACCCCTCTAAAATCGCTTATGTTATTAAAATTTGCCTGTGGTAAAGATTCTATTTTATTGCTATTTATTGCATTTTTTATAGCTTGGCTTAATTCTTTATTAAAAATTTCATTACTCAAAGCGTTTATTTCCTTTGCTTGTTTTATAAAAGTTTGCGGTGAAATTTGCCTTAAAATCTTAGCAAATAAAGGCAAATTATTTTTTTCTAAGGCTTTGTATTTGTTTTGTATGCTTTGTATTTGTTTTACAGCGTGTTTTTGCATTATTTTGTTACCTAAAGCTTTGCTTGCGATACCCCCTGCGATAAACCCTGCTAAAAACTTCTCAG
>NZ_JBSIUV010000151.1:0-1082 GCF_053654515.1 Helicobacter sp. T3_23-1059
ATGTCATTACGGGCGGATTTTGCATAAAATCCGCGTGGGAATGACAAAATAAAAATCTAACTTCACTCTATGAAAAATCTAGCCAATATCCATAAAAAACAAGAATCTAGCTATGAGATTTTGTGTGAGGTTTTGCTGGTGAGTTTTTGTATGGGTTTTTGCGGGATTGCAAATAAAAAAGTAGCCCACAAATCGCCACCAAAGATGGAAGCAAAAAAAACTCTTTGCCAAAAATAAGCAAACAAACAAGGCTTACAAAAATGCCAATAAGCGCGGGCGTTTTATCCACCACCACGCGCCACTGCTCGATAAAAAGCACGATAAAAATCGCATTCATCACAAATGCCATTCCTTGCGCGTTAAAACTAGCTAGATTTTGGCTTAAAAGTGCGCCAAATACGCAGCCCAATACCCAATAAATTTGATTTAATAGCGCGATAAAAAACATAAAATATCCACGATATTGTGTAGAATTTATATTGCTTTTTTTAGGGCGAGGCTTTTTTAGGTTTAAAAGCGCGAAAGTCTCATCAGTAAGCGAAAAAATAAGGTAGTATTTTTTCTTTTTTTCTACACCGCCAAAAAGGCTAAGCGCGGATAGCGCGTAAAAAATCTGCCTAGAATTTATCATCAACGATAATAAAAAAGATTCTGCCAAGCTCGCCCCATTTGCTAGCAATACCACGCAGGCAAACTGCATAGCACCCGCATAGATAATAACCCCCATACCAAACGCAAACACCCAGCTAAACCCAGCCTTTTGAAGCAAAATCCCAAAAGTCGCCCCCATAAGCAAGTAGCCCACAAAAATAGGCAAAGTATGAGGAAAAGCCTCTTTTAATGCCATAAAAGCGGTGCTTGAAGTCAAATTTTTATGCAAAAAAAGAGAATCTACATTCTGCAAAAAATGTGCTAAAGAGGGGCTTTTTTTGGGCTTTTTGTCGTTGGGGGGTTTTGATTTTGGCGTGTTTTTTTTGAAAGGTTTATGTGGTGTGTTTGTTTGGTGATTCATTATTGTTACCTTGTTGTTTTTGTGTAAAATCTAATATTTTAAAATATTCTGTGCTTCCGTGATAAAAGAT
>NZ_JBSIUV010000152.1:0-1070 GCF_053654515.1 Helicobacter sp. T3_23-1059
CACAAATGTAAAATCTACATAGCCTTTTTGTCTTAATAAATCTATTTCTTTAGGTGTAGATAAATAAAAGTCTTTTGTGTAGGTAGTGGTTTTTGTAGCGTTTGATTCTCTTAGAGTGATAAAATCTTGTATGCTAGATTTTCTAGCTAGTAGCACTTCCCGCCAATAGATTTCTTTAAGATTTTCCAAATCTGTATCTTGTGTAGATTTTGTGAGGTTAGCTTGTTGTCTTGTATGTATGGGATGCTCTTTTGAAGTCGTGTTTGTAATTGTAGTATTTGTGGTGGTGTTTGCGTTTATATCAGCAGTGTTTGTTGTAGTATGTTGTATTGCTTCTAGTCTTATATAAGTCCCTGCTGCAAATGGAGCATTTATATCTACAAAAATATCTTTATCAAGGTTTTTAATCCTTACTTCTTGTATAATGTTTTGTTGTTGATTGTATATTGTTTTTATGCTTATTTGATTATTTTTGGCAATGTTATATTGCAATGTGGTATAGCTTTGTTTATCTAAAACAATGTCGTTATTCATATATATTTCCTACTTGGCATTTATTTCCTTAATTTATTTTAGAAATGTCAATGCTAGAAGTTCTAGCTAGCGTTACACATAAATATGTTTAATCCATATTGTTAGTGCGTTAAAATATTGCTTATGTGAATCTTTAATATTTAAAATGATTGTTTATGGGCTACCTATTATTGTTTGTGTCTAAATGATTCTTTGTGCTTAACTCATTGCTTTTTTCATCATTGATACTTGCCATATTACATTCATTAGCAACATATATTTTACAATATATTTGTGTAAAATCCTTATCTTTATACAGGTTAAGCGATAAATTTGGACTAGAATTTGTAGAATTTGTAGAATCTATGTCATCTTGCTTAGAATCATTAGAAATATTAGTTTTTATCAATTCCTGTGCTTCTTGTGTGTTTATAAAATAAGTGCCATTTTGTATGGTTGTATGTTTGGTTGTTGTTTCTTGTGATGCTGCTTCTTGTGATGCTACATTTTCTGTCGTTGTGCGTATATGATTTTCATAACTTGCTATTTCTTTATTG
>NZ_JBSIUV010000153.1:0-1057 GCF_053654515.1 Helicobacter sp. T3_23-1059
ACATACAAGCTAATGGAGGCAAGAAGCGCGTTTGAATACACCGTAAGCAGAGAAAATCACAACATTACATTTGAAGAAATAATCAATAATCCTCAATATTCAAGTGGCGATGATTGCTACGATAAACAAAACTGCTACCATCAAAACAAAAACGATACAAATTTTAAAAAACTGCGTGTGCCATATACTGATGAGTTAATGGGTGGAATCACGCAAAAACTCTATGCGTTTATTATAAATGCAAAATACATTTACCGAGCGGGCAAAGATGAGATTCGCAGAATGTGTCAAACCCCTGATGGCTCTTTATCCGCAATGAGTTGCACTTCGGACTTGTATATGCCAGAATATGGAATCAATGCGCGTGATTCACGCTTTGTCTATACAAATCTTGGGCAAAGCAGTAGCGATGTGGTTAGCCTAAGTATCACAAATAATGGCGGATTAGATTTTGGTGGAATCAAAAATAGCATTTTATTTGCGTTTGATTGGACTAATGTGAGGCGAAACTATAATGACTATGATACGAGCATCGATGCAAACGCGCTAAATAACGAAATGATTTGGTGGGGTGGCGAAGTGATAAGGTATGATATGCGTCCTGCGACAAACTTCGCCCGCCCGCATACGATACGACTAAGCACGACTACGAGCTTTTCTATCGCTCGCACAAAGTGGATTATCAATAACTTTTTTCGCCTGCGAAGTAGCTATGATGCGATGGCTAGCATAGGGCAACGCACAGCTAAATGGAGCGAACTAAAAGCACAATATCCAAACATTACCGCTGCGTTTGAGAAATTTCGCGTGCCTGCGGCGTTTAATTGGGATATGCGCGTGGGATTTGAAGTAAATGCTTATAAAGGCAATACGGTATATATGAATGTAGATATACTAAATGTGCTAAATACACAAAATCTAATGATAGCCTCTGCTAGCTACTCTGCGAGTGCAGGAACTACGGCAGTGCCTGTGTATGAAGTGGGGAGGCAATTTTGGGTGCAGGTGGGGTATAAATTTTAGAGATATTTTTTATTGAAATAATTTTCTATGGCAA
>NZ_JBSIUV010000154.1:0-1041 GCF_053654515.1 Helicobacter sp. T3_23-1059
CTTTTGTGGTTGTTTTAGTTGCTTGAATTTGTTTGTGTTGTTGGTATTGTTTTTGGTTTCTTGAATCCTTTGGGCTGTTTGATTTATTGAGATTATCGAAATTATCTAAATCATTTGACTTATTTGAATTTACATTTTAGGTTATTTTTATTGTTTAGGTTATGTTAGATAAATTGTTTTTTTTAATCTTATTGACTTTGTTTGTTTTTTTTGTTTATATGGCAGGTTTATTTTGTTTATGATGGTAGGTTTTATTGGAATTTTCGTTATTTTATCAAAATACTTTTATGATTATTCTAGCTTTAAATCTAGTTTTTGCATCATTTCTTTGCTCCAGCCTTTTGGAGGGTTTGTGATACTAGGGTAGATTCTAGGGAAAAATTCGATATATACGCTTTTATTATCGCTTAATTCAAAATAGTATTTGCCTAGTGGGGAGGGTGTGATAGGTTGTCCTCTTTCAAATAATGCTTGGTTTGGCGATAAAAATTGTAATTTTATATAGTCATCATAAACATTCATCAATCCGCCATTATTGCCAAAAAATAACTCTCTCCTATACTCATCAAAGCCATACATTGTGTTGCTAAATCCTACTTCTTTTGTGCTACTACGATATTTTTTTGCTAAATGTGCGTATTGCTTATAAGCCCCCGCATTAAAAAGTAGATTATTTTCATCGCAAAAAGAAGCAGAAAAACTTACGATAAAATTTTTAAGACTTAAAACCAAATACCAAAAAAACAACTCATCATATAATAAGATTTTATGATTTGGTTGATTGGTTTTGGATAGAAAATCAAGAGTAAGAAGTATCGCATTTCTATAAGGGGACTTAGGGGCATTACTCCACCATTTAAACATATCTTTTTGCAAGATTCCTTTTGATAATAAATCATCATAGACTTTATCGTGCAAATGATAGGCTTTAATGCCGTGATTTTTATTTATTGATTCTATGTAGTTTGCGATAAATTCTGTGTTTTCTTGGTGTAATTGTGTGAAGTATGAGATGATTTGCTCTTTTGTCAAAACGATATT
>NZ_JBSIUV010000155.1:0-1024 GCF_053654515.1 Helicobacter sp. T3_23-1059
GTCTTGCCCGTGTCTAATTTAGCGATTTTTGCCCTGTCTTCGCTAGTGAGTTTGAAATCAAACACGGCGAAATTCTCTTTCATTCTCTCAAGTCGCGTAGTTTTGGGAATCACCGCGATATTACGCTCGATTAGCCAGCGCAAGATGACTTGTGCGGGGGTTTTGCCGTATTTTTCCCCGATAGATTGAAGCACTTTGTTGCTAAACATTTCACCTTTGCCCTCTGCGAAACTCGCCCAGCTCTGCACCGCAACACCTAAATCATTATTGATTTTTTGCTCATCAACTTTTTGAAAAAGTGGGTGCAATTCGATTTGATTTATCGCAGGTTTTATGTCATTAAACATACAAAAATCCGTGATTTTATCGGGGTAAAAATTACTCACGCCAATCGCGCGGATTTTGCCCTCTTTGTGTAGCTTGCTCATCGCCCTCCACGCGCCATAAGTATCATTATAAGGCTGATGAATAATGTATAAATCAACATAATCCACGCCTAACTTCTTGCAACTTAAATCAAACGCCTTTAGCGCGTCCTTTTCGTTTGTGTGGCTTATCCATAGCTTTGTTTCGATAAAGAGTTCATCACGCTTTATTCCGCCATTTAGCGCGGTTTTTATCGCCGCTCCTATGCCCTCTTCGTTTGCATACGCCTGTGCGGTATCGATGAGCCGATAGCCCACGCTTAGCGCGTCCTCTACGCATCGTTGCACTTCATTATTTGGAATCTGATATGTCCCATAGCCTAAAATTGGCATTTTCACGCCGTTATTAAGTTTGATAGTTTGCATACTTGCCCCTTTTTGATTTGGTTTTGCTTTGTTTTGATTTTGGTTTGTCGCACCTTTATTTGAATGCGCCATTAAAGGCGCAACGCCTGAAGTCATAGCCATACTCGCTAGGGCGATTTTGCCCGAAGTTTTGAGAAACTCTCGCCGTTTAGAATCGCTTGTGTTTTGCATACTTGCTCCTTTATAATGTCTTTGTTTTAAAATTTAAAAGCTAAATTTGTCGCAATTATAAA
>NZ_JBSIUV010000156.1:0-1018 GCF_053654515.1 Helicobacter sp. T3_23-1059
TTGTTTAATTATATTAAGCTATCCAAAGGCAATTCTAGTAGCATATCAAAGAATGCGCTAAAAAAAGAGTGTAATAAAAATTTTGATGGCAACTTTGACTCTATGAAAAATGATGGAGGACACAATAATGGCAAAATATTTGTTGGCAAAAATAATAAAATAAAACTAAATGAGGACATAGCAGAATTTGTTATTGCAGAATATAAAAAGAGGGGGTTTAAATGGTAAAGATAGCAAACAAAGTAGTGGTATTATTATGTGGGATTTTAGTCTGTATGCTAAGTATTGGAATTTGCGATTCTATGGATCACCTTGCATATCAAGATAAAAACGCGTGTCAGGCATATTGTCAGGAATTGATTGATAATGGACAACCAGGTATGGAAGCATTGGGTAATGTAGCACCAAGCGTGGAGGAATGCACTAAAGATACTTGTGGTTTTGTGGGTAGTTTTTGTAACTTAACAGAGAATTATAGAGAAGCGATACCATATTTTGAGAGAGCTATTGCTTTAGGGGATAATGAAGCATATTATTTGTTGGGATTCGCTTACTATAGCTTAAATGCTTATTTTAGCGCAAAGAAATATTATGAAATCGGGTGTAACAAAGTTAGCGAAGCACAATCAATCTCTTGCTACAAATTAGGGGTAATGTATGTCAAAGGACAGGGCGTGCGACAAGACTACCACAAAGCAGTAGAACTCTACAAAAAAGCCTGTGAGATGAAACATGACACAGCGTGCAATAATCTAGGGTTTCTCTATGAAAACGGACAAGGTGTGAGGCAAAATCTCTCTATCGCTAAGCAATACTACGGCAAAGCGTGTGATTTGGGTATTCAACTAGACTGTGATAATTACAAACTACTAAACAATCAAGGGGTGCAGTGATGGCAATTTTAGAAAAGGATAAACTACATAAAGTTGAGCCTAAAAAAATACAAAAAGAACAAATTGTTATAGCAAGGAGTGAGTATTTTTGCGCTAAACATAATGGCAAACAATATTTTCAACTG
>NZ_JBSIUV010000157.1:0-1005 GCF_053654515.1 Helicobacter sp. T3_23-1059
GGGTTAGGGGGTGGGTATTTTTAGATTCCACCGCCGTCATTACGAGCAGTTTAGATTCTTTAGATTCCAAACTGCGTGGCAATCCACAAGGCAAAGTGCAAATAATAGATTGCCACGATTCTAGTCTTTTTGACAAAAGCCTAGAATCTCGCAATGACGGCAATCCTTATTGGGATAAAGATTTTACAGATTCTCGCAATGATAAAAGCAAAATAAACCCACAAAAATACATAAAATTAGCCAAAATAGATTCTATTCGCACGGATTTTGTGCAAGCATATTTACCACAAGAGGCAACAACTTCAAAAATAAATTCTACGCAAAAAGATTTGCCACAAACCACAATAGATTCTATGCAAGTTGCAAACAACACAAATACACAAAATAATGCTTTTATAAATAATCATAGAGATATTTCGCGCTACGCGCTCAATATGACAAATGATATAGATTCTATGAAATCAACAGAATCTATGCAAACAGATTCTACAAAAATAGATTCTACGAAAAATTCAGCAGATTTTACTCAAACAAAATCTATAAAAACAGATTTTACAAAAATCACAGCATATTCTATGCAAAACGACTACACAAAAATAGATTCCTCGCAAAACGATTCTATACAAACAAAAACTATACAAATAGATTCTATGCAAATGTTTTTTGCACAAAATGCAATAACTTCCCAACAAACAGATTCCACACCACAAGCATTTGACAAATCCTCGCGATACAATAAACTAAAAAAATTAAATGACTTAGAATCAATAAACTTAGAAGCAAAAGATTTAGGCAAGGTAACTGCTACGGCGGAGAGAGAATTTGAAGCCTATCAAAGTGGTAATCAAATTGGACGAGAAATGTTAGATTCTAATCCAAGTGGGAATGGGGATATTACAAGTATTTTAAAGATTTTGCCAAATGTGCAGTTTGATAATGCACAAAATCGCTCGACTACGCCCGGATAGATTGACCCCGCCAACATATCCATAAGCGGAGGGCTTT
>NZ_JBSIUV010000158.1:0-1002 GCF_053654515.1 Helicobacter sp. T3_23-1059
ATTGAAAAAAATTGGATTGTAATGAAACAAACAAGTGTGGCTATGAGAGAATAAGAGATTTTATACATAATGGACAATCAAAAGATTTTGCACATACAATGGATACAAAAAATGCAAACAATGCTTTTTTTAAAGATTTTAGCGGAAAGGAAGCGGTTTTTGGGACAAATAAGTTATTGCACAAAAAGCGAGGAATTATCGCTATGAAAGGCATAAATCTTATCACAAAAGCAGGCTTTGGGCATACTACTTTGTGGGATAAAATTGATTTTGTCGATGCAATCTTGCAAACAAATGAAAATTTTTTGACGAATGATAATTATTTGGTTAAAGAAGTATATTATTGGGATTTGGGGTGAGAAATGAAACATATTGTGATGTTATATGCCTTGTTGGTTTGTATTTCTCCATTGTTTGCTGGGGATTATGGTGCAAAAGAGCTAATCGCCAAAAATACGATGGCTCAAATCCATAGACTTAAATACTTTGGGCTAACATATTGTCTTGGGATATATGATAATCCACCACAATCTAAAGCCGAAGAAAACGCAAGGGAAATGTATATAGATGTGGATGATGAGATACGAAGAGATAAAATTATAAAATACATAGACAATCTTGATAGTGATGCCAAACGAATAACAACAGAAAAACGAGAATGTCCAAGTTGCACACTAAGAAGGTGTATATCCATATATCATTCCGCGCAATATCATATAGAAGCAGAAAAAATTATTACAGAGCGTTGTAAGGAATGCAAATATCGTAAAAGACAACAGGATTACGGAGGAGAGCCCCTTGAATTTTGGGAGTTGCAAAGTTTTAAAGAAAATAACTAAGCATAGTGCAAATCCAATCACGCAAACAAGTTTTTGCCACAATCATATTTGCAAACATTCTAAATCCATATAAGGAATCCAACGCTAAATCCACTGCTAGAACCTGATGCCATAGAATGCGCCCACAAAGGCAAAGTCCTACTTCAATCAAGCACAAAAGATT
>NZ_JBSIUV010000159.1:0-996 GCF_053654515.1 Helicobacter sp. T3_23-1059
ATGATATACTTGTTTTTCATCGTGTGTATCATAACTTAAGACTCCTTTATGTGGGATTAAGTTGAATTGAGCCTAAATTTTTTCACACCATCGCTTATTTCTAGGCGAAGTTAGCATTTGCCAGATTTTAGGTGCTTTTGCAAAAACTTCATAGATTTCGCGCTCACTCCCACCAGCAGACAAAAACTTATCATAATGCTCATCAAATCGATATTTTGTGAAATCCAAAAGTTTGGATAATTTATAGCGTTTGGCAATCTCTGTGTTTAGTTTGATTCCACTAAATGCGCTTAAAATCGCTTCTTTGCTTAAATCTTTGTTCTGATTGTAGCAAAAATAGCTAGGGATTTTCAGTGCGTAAAATCGCTTGGTTTTTATCATAGATTCTACAAAAAATGGCGGATCTTCAAAACGCGTAAATGCAGGAAATACAATATTGCAAACCAAATCTCTTGCATAGATAAATCGTGTAAATCCATAGTCGAATTGATAGACTTTATACTCGATAAATCCCTTGCTTTTATCACGCAGTAAATCATCAAAATAAAATCCACAAAATTCTTTCGTATTTTCTGCGCCAAATGGATATGCAAACGCCATAGAGCCACCGCAGATTTTGGCATTGTGCGTTTTTGCGCTATTGTAGAGAGTTTCTAGTGTATTTGTCGTGTAAAATCTATCATCAGCGTCTAAAAATGCGATAAATTCGCCCCTTGCCTTTGATATGCCGATATTTCGTGCCATTCCTGCGCCTTGATTTTGTGTATTTATCATTGCGATTCGCGAATCTCGCTTGGCAAATCTATCTAAAATCTCACCCGTGCCATCGGCACTTCCGTCATTTATGCAAATGATTTCTAATTCGCGTAAAGTTTGGGCTAAAAGATACTCAAAGCACTTTGCCAAAAATTTTTCGCCATTATACACAGGCAAAATGACGCTTATTTTTGGTTGCATTTGATTGCCTTTGCAAAAACTTTTTTCAACTCAAAACTA
>NZ_JBSIUV010000160.1:0-995 GCF_053654515.1 Helicobacter sp. T3_23-1059
TTGGTTAGCGTTTGGATTGTGTGGATTATGTGTGTGATGTGAGATTGTGGCGGTTTGTGTGGGGTTAGTATTGGGATTGTTGCTTGCATTGTTTGCATTGCTGTTATTGCTTTGTATGGTTAGGGATAGGAATGAGGTTGGAGTTGTAGGATTTGTATCGTTGATAAAAGATTTGCTAGAGTTTGTGGGATTTGCACCATTTTTTGTGTTTATGGGACTTGTGTGGTTTGACATTTGGAATACTCCTTATTAGAAATTAAACGCATAAAATAATAAAATAAAATGATACAATAAAATGGCTTAATGTAAAATTGTTTAACTTGCTTAATGTGTTTGATTTCTTTGGTTTTTTTGATGAAGTGGGGATTTGGTATTGTGAGGGTGTTTTATGGAAACTGATTGAAGTAAATATGAGCTCGTCCTATATTGTCAGATTCAAGCAATGGATTTAGCTTTGGCATTTAGATTTCTTGTGATTTTTTAGATTTTATTTAATTAAATCTTAAACATTGTAATTTTGGATTCACTTACATTCTTTGCAGTATTTTTTTACAATTCGCTCGATTTCGTCTTCAAGAGTAACTATTCCATTGATTTTACTTGTTGGTATGACTAATTTTAAACAACGATTTACTTTGTCTTTTTCAAAATAGTCTTTTTTTTGAATCTATGTAGCTTTGCAACTCTTTTAATGGCTCAATGCCCTTAACATAGGCGATTTTATCAACATCTAATTGTGTATCAAAAGTTACAGTAACATTATTCTCTACTATGTAATATCCCAAACAATATCCAATAGCCCAAGCCTTATAATAATGTCGTGCATTTACCTTAAAAAGCAGTAATTGATTAGATAATACATCGCTGGGGTTATATGAATGAGTAAGACTACTCGCGTTTGTATTGATAATTAAAACATAACTTACTAATATAATAATCTTTTTCATTTCATATCCCAAAAATAACATTCTTTTAGGCTCAAGACAACTTAAACA
>NZ_JBSIUV010000161.1:0-983 GCF_053654515.1 Helicobacter sp. T3_23-1059
CTATGTCTTGGGTGTGAGTTTTGTTTATAGATTCGTTATAATGTCCTTTTATGGTAGATTCTTTGTTGTTTAGAATAGTTTGAGTGAAATTATGCTCGATTAGTTCATCATAGTTAGCATAAAAAGGTGCTTTGCTCAAAATACTACCCCACTTTCTTTTTTGCTAAATACGCTTTAATGTCTTTATATATGATATATGCAAGTAGTGGGATATTTATAAGTATTGCTAATGCAATTTCTAGCGTTACCACTTTATTAGAAATTGCAACATTGTCAAAATAAAAAGCTAAAAGTGATATTATGCAAACCAAAACAATAGCCAAAACCAATCCAGCAAAAAATGATTTATAAGCTAATATAAACTTTTCTTTTATGCCTAATGATTTAAAATATCCATAATTGCAGATAGTAGCATATATACAAAATAGCAAATGCGGAATAATTTGCAAAAAACTATACAAAGTGAATACCAGCGCAATTACTACCCATTGCGTAATTTTTGCTTCCAAATACAACAGAATATATGCAAAATATGTTAATCCAATAACACCTAAGTGAAAAAATATATTTACAATATGCCTTTTGTAAAGATATAAAAACATTGTGGGTAGTGTGATAACAAACCAGCCTATATTAAAAGCTATAAACATTATATTAAAATCTTCTTCAGTAACGCCTTGAAACAACATTATATATCCTTAAAATTAGTAGTGTAAATAAAAAAATCTAATCCCATTTGAAAAAAATGTTGCGAATGTTTAAAATCTGAATTATAGATAGGATAAATATTGTTTTGTTTTGTCATATTGTCAAATTCGCCAATCAATTTAGTAGGAATAGTAAAAGAATTATATTCGTATTTAGCGACTTGTTTTATAGAATCGTAAATATCACATTTTATATTTTCATAATCCCAAACGCCAATAGGTTGGTCTTTTTCTTTGCCATTATTGTTAATTTCATTGTTAAAATCTACACTATCA
>NZ_JBSIUV010000162.1:0-1002 GCF_053654515.1 Helicobacter sp. T3_23-1059
AAACAATCCAAATCGCATTCCAAATAATAAATCGGTTTTGATTCGTTTAAATCGTTGTTTGAGTCATTTGAATGATTAGAGTCTGAATCCGAATCTGAATCATTTGCATTAGAGTTATTAAAGTTTGGATTATTGTTTGAATCTTTAGTTCCAAAGAAACATTCATTATGCGGCAGAGTGGATTCAGTGCCACCTGTGAGATGGTGTCCCATAAAGTGAATGTCCGTATAGCCTTGATTTTGAAGTTCTATGGTGTCTAGGATTATATAATTTTCATCGATATGCAAATGCTTACTAGACATAATCATTTCCTTTGTGTTGTTGAGTATAATATCGCCCCTCTCTTGCAATGTTATTTTGATAATTATCAAAATTTCCACTTGCTACTGCAACAAATGACTTAATATAGGTTTTTATCGATTCTTGCGTTATTATTTCATTAAAAATCACATTGTCAGTAGTCATAAGTTTGTGTTTTTTAATAGCATACGCATAAGCAGAATTAAGATTTGATAAATCAAAATCATTATAAGAAAAATTGCTTTGTTTATTTGCCACTAAAAATAGCTCCTTGCGCTTGTCAAAAATCAATAACGATATGTTATTATGTTTATCGTTGTTTGCTAATTTCTCAATATCTTTAATTTCATTTAACACATATATTCCCGCATTTACTATCCTTGCTAAATCATCTTGCTTTTTTATCTCGCTAAATTCATCATACGCTATTTGCGATTCATTGTTTGCTATGCAATATTGGCAATATTGTTCATATTCTAATTGAATCTCATTTTGAGTTAAATATTCATTTGGGATACAATAGCCTAACTTTATTTTTAAATCGTTTAGCGAAGTAATATCTTTTTGTTTTGATTTTGGATATTCTTTATCAAGGCAAGGGAAAATTAAATTATCAAGGCTTTTTAGATTTTGGCAATGTTTAGCAAATGCTGATAAGCCATTTTTTGCATTCCCAACTAGAATCTAGACTGCATATTTTTT
>NZ_JBSIUV010000163.1:0-931 GCF_053654515.1 Helicobacter sp. T3_23-1059
GTGGTTAGCGTTTGGATTGTGTGGATTATGTGTGTGATGCGAGATTGTGGCGGTTTGTGTGGGGTTAGTATTGGGATTGTTGTTTGCATTGCTTGCATTGCTGTTATTGCTTTGTATGGTAAGGGATAGGAATGAGGTTTGGGCTGTGGGATTTGTATCGTTGATAAAAGATTTGCTAGAGTTTGTGGGATTTGCACCATTTTTTGTGTTTATGGGACTTGTGAGGTTTGACATTTGGGATACTCCTTATTTAGAGATAAAAAGCATAAAATAAAATAATACAATAAAATGGTTTAATGTAAAATTGTTTAACTTGCTTAATGTGTTGATTTGTTTGGTGTATTTGACGAAGTGGGGATTTGGCATTGTGGGGGGTGTTGTTATGCCCTACTTTATGCCATCTTTGCTTTACTTTGCCTATCTTGCTTTACCATATTTTATTTTACTTTATGGCTTATAATTTACTTACCCTACTCATCAACCTCAAATATATCCTTTGCTTTTGGTTGCCCTTGTAAGATAAGCGGTGAGCCTTTGTCGGTTAGGACTTGTGAGATTGCTTGGGCTAGGACTATTTTTTGATTGTTTATTTCTAGCAATGTAGAGCAAATAGAGTTTTAGATATTGACTAATTTCGTGCAAGGGCTAGGCACACCTGCTATATTATGCGTGCAGCCCACAATAGTAGCATTTGCTAAATCATTTAGACTTATCATTCCAGCGTCATTGTTGCTAGAATCTTGCACACACATTATGTCCTTTGTGCTTGATTGAAGCAAGACTTTGCCTTTGTGGGGGCATTCTATGTTATCAGATTCTAGCAGTGGATTTAGCTTTGGCACAATGATTTGTCCTTTGAATTTTTAATTCCTATGTAAATTTATTTTAGATTTTACTTCATTTTATCTTAAACATTATCATTTTAGATTCC
>NZ_JBSIUV010000164.1:0-926 GCF_053654515.1 Helicobacter sp. T3_23-1059
AAACAGGCTCGCGCACACACGGAGCAAAAAAAATTCTAATAAAGCACGCAGGCTTAGAAAAAACAGGGGGCGTAAGCCACGAGGAATTATTAGATATTATGAAGCCTGTAAGGCAGGGCGAGCTAACCCCCCAATCTTTTAGCAAACATAATGATTTTGTGCGCTATGCTTATGATTTTACGGACGAAAATAGTATAATTTTGCGTTTAGTAGTCGAGGAACACAACGATGGCAAAAAGATTTTTGATTTTTATAGTGATAGAAATTTCACACCAAAAACGCAAGAGCTAACACAAGCCCCCCAAGAAAACACCTACAAATCAATCTTTGAGCAAGCAAAAGCCCAAAAAGCAGCAAAAGAGCAAGAAAGACTAGCAAAACAGCAAGCTGATAGTGAATTTATCGCGCAAAGAGAAGCAAAAAAGCAAGCGCGAATCGATAAAATCCTAGAAATGCAAAAAGCATCACAGGGGCAGACTACGCTAGAAGCGCGCGCAAAAATTAAAGCCGAACAAATGGGCGAGCCAATCCCCTACCAAAAAATAGCCGACACACATATCATTTTGGAGGATATTACTTATCCCGCAGAGTTTGTCATCATCAATAAAAACGACTTAAAGCCTAGCTTTGAAGCGGGGGGCTTTCAAACAAGAGAAGTCAAACAAGAGGACAAAATCGCAAACATAAGAGATAATTTTGACCCGTTAAAGATTTTTGGCAAAATCGGCGAGTATGACGGACTGCCCATCATCGCAAAAAATGGCGAAATAATCGCAGGAAACCACAGGGGCGAAGCTATCAAAAACTTAAGCGGGGAAAATCTAGCAAAATATCAAAACGAAGCAAAAAAAGTCTTTGGTATTGACTTAGAGCAAGACAAAATCATTGTGCGCAGGATTTTAGATGATACTGAAAATGAAAATGGC
>NZ_JBSIUV010000165.1:0-899 GCF_053654515.1 Helicobacter sp. T3_23-1059
AATTTGAGTATAAACACAATTATTTCGTTTTAACATACCAAATACGGGCGTCTTTTTGCCAGCTGCTCCTCGTCCTCTTTTGCCTCTTACTCTTTTAGCACTGAAATAGCTTTCATCAACTTCAATTTCGCCTTGCATTTTAGAAGTTTTCTCACATTCTTTTGCGATTAAGATTCTAATATTTTTGCAAAATTTATCACACTTTTTATTGATATTTTTTTGCAAATCTTTACAAATTTTTGCATTTTTTACCGCTTCAATATCAAGACTTCTTGCAAAAGCTACGAGCGTAAGCGAAGTAGGAAATATATTTAAGAATCTTTTTTTAAAATCTATCTTGTTTTTGATTCTCTTAGCCTCTGAAATTCTTGCAAAGGTTTTTATTATGTGGTGGATATACTTGTTTTTCATCGTGTAAATCATAACTTAAGATTCCTTTATGTGGGGTTAAGTTGGATTGAGCCTTTCCAAAATCTAACATTCTTTGTGAATGTTTTTGCAAATACATTGCTGCTGGTGCTGACATAGTTTAATACTCCTTTTTTACTATGCCTCTCACTGCATTATTTACTTAAACCTTGCTTCTAACTTAAATAATAGATTGCCACGCGGATTTTTCAAATCCGCGTGGCAATCTATTATCTTTGTCATATTGAGCGTTAGCGAAATATCTCTATTTGCATTTTTAGATTTTTGAGATACTTCGGCTTTTTCAAAGCCTCAGTATGACAAATGTTTTTGGCTCAAGACAACTTAAGCGGTTGATTTCTTATCATTTTTAGTAAGATTTTATACAAATCTTACTGTCTAATTTGAGTATTATATCTAAACTCTGTTTCTTTTAAGTGAATCAGAAAATTCTCTTTTTTGATTTCCCTAAATTTAGCAAATCTACGCTT
>NZ_JBSIUV010000166.1:0-895 GCF_053654515.1 Helicobacter sp. T3_23-1059
TATTGTAGTTTGTTTATCCCCTCCAATGTATTCACTACTATTATGCTCTACTTTTAGTTTGTTATCTGCTCCTATGCTTAATGCGTTGCTTGTGCCTACGATAGTATTTTTTGATAAAGCTACATTTGTGTTATATTCTGCACCTACTTTGACTATTTTGGCTAATGCTATGTCTTGGGTATGTGTTTTTGTTATGGTTTCGTTGTAGTGTCCTTTTATGGTAGATTCTTTATTGTTTAGAATAGTTTGAGTAAAGTTATGCTCGATTGTCTCATCATAGTCTTTTTGAGCGTGGATTGAGATTAGCTCATTATCTTTTATATTTTCTAGCGTTATTTCATTTATGCCTTTTTCATTTAAGCCTAATGTTTTAGAGCTAAATGTGGTTTTATGAGAATCTTTTGGTAGGTTTAGATTTGGGGTGTTAGTGTTATTATATAGGCTACCACTAATATATGGCTTATCAATGTCATTATCTAAAAAGCTAATAAGCACTTCATCACCTACTCTTGGAGTATGATAAAATCCTGCATTATTACTTGCAATAGGAGAGGCTACTCGTAAGTAGGGGGAATAATATTGTGTATTATCTTGTGTGTTGTTTGTTGCGGTTGATTCACTTGGATTTACATTAGATTCATTGTTGTTTTTGTTTGAATTGCTTGAATCTAATATTTGCGTATTGTTGCTACTTGAATCCTTAAGGTTTAAATTAGATTTATTTGAATCTTTTAATGTTTTAGATTCGCTAGATTGCGCGTTTGATTGGCTTACATTATTTGAATGGTTTGTTGATTGCGCGTTTGATTCTGTGTTTGCAGAATCTAATGTAGATTTATGGCTTTGCAATATATTATTATCAATTATTGCTTGATTAGCAAAGGCATTGATTCTC
>NZ_JBSIUV010000167.1:0-942 GCF_053654515.1 Helicobacter sp. T3_23-1059
CAGATTTTAGCCTCTCAAAAAGTGCTTAAACAAGTAGAATCCTTGCAACAATATCTAGCCACAGCAATGGCTAGCTAAAGCAAAATCAACAATCACTCAAAAAAAAAAAAAAAAAACACAAAGCACAACAAACAAAAAGCAAAAAACACCCAAAAACACACAACAAATCACAACAAAAGGAACTAAAATGAATCTAAACCAAATTATACATAATGCGTGGCTAGCAACACAATGGCAAAATAAAACTACACCAACACCTAGCACACCACTAAGCAACGCTAGCAACACAAAATCTAGCACCCCCCCCCAAGCCAAACTACTAGCAAGAGCCAAAAAGCCTGCGTTAAGTTTTATCGGCATTCTTACTTCGATAGCAGGGCGATTTAAGCGGGCGTTTGGTATAGACACACGCACACGCGCAAAGACAAAAAACACCAAGACAAAAGCGCATATAAATACTTAGATTTTGGGTAAAAATATAAAATTTAGGGCAAAACTATGCTTTTTTAGGCTTTTTAGATTTTGCTTATGCGTATTTTTTAGTTTTTTTTAGTTTTTTTAGGCTTGCAAGCTAGCTTTTTATCGTTGTTTGCTATTTTTTGCCCCTCGCGCAGAGACAATCAAATCTTTTATGTTTTTTTTTTGGATTTTTAGCATTGCAAAAACGCAGGATTTACGCAAAAAATATCTAAAAACCACACCACAAAAACACGCTACAAAAACCCACAAACACACAAAAACAACATAAACACAGCACACAAAACTACGCACAAAATCTTTATCACGCACACACGATTTTTTTGCATAAAACCCCCTCCAACTCACACACCACAAGCCTTTTTTTATCCCCGTTTTTTACGCGTTTTTTTGCGCTTTTTTTTGCCACACATTCTCCCCGCAAGCAAAAAACCTACCACACAAAGCACAAAAACTACCCCATTC
>NZ_JBSIUV010000168.1:0-887 GCF_053654515.1 Helicobacter sp. T3_23-1059
TTAATAATATTATCATTGGTGTTAATGTTGTTTTCTAAAAGGGATTCATTGATTAGCATTTGTTTGATTTCAATAATGTAGAAATCTTGCAAGGATTGCTCTTTAGTGCTTGTGCTATGCTCTAAATTGATTCTAAAGCATTGATTTAGAGATAAATCATAAATATTGCTTTTGGCTTTAAAGGTGTTATAAAGCATCGTTGCCCTAGAAGTAGCAATACTTAGTGGTGTGTTTATATTGTTGCTTATATCGCTAAAAGAATATTGTGAGTTATAAATGTGGGTGGAATAAAGGGCATTATTTAGATTTTCTATGGAATTATTATATGAATCATTGTGTGAATTTGCATTATTTGGATTAAAATGACTTGATAAAGAATGCAGCTCATAAGGATTTAGTGCAGAATGTGTGCTTTGACTAAAGGTTTTTGTAAGTAGAGTTTGAGATTTATAAAGGCTATTTATGCAGGGTAGATTTTGGGTATTGTTTGGATTTGGGTTAAAGAGAATCGTTTGAATGATGTTGTTTTTAGATTCATTTGAATCGAATTTAGATTCGCCCATAGTGTTGTTTGTAGATTTATTAGTTTCATTAGAATTACTTGCATTTAAATGATTATTTATGCTATGAATCCCATTTGCTAAGAAATCATAGAAATAAATGGTGCTAGAATCCTCATAGAAATATATGCCATTATTATGAGCGATTCTAAAGATAAAGTCTAAATCTGATTCGTTATATTGAGTGATTAGCTCTTCTTTAGGATAAGGAAAGCTAATGCGTGAAAAATCAATATGTTTATGCAAAGCATTTTCATAAAATCTTAAAGTAGCTTGCAAGACTTCTATGGGTGTTTTATGTGTGTAGATTCTATATGCTTTATTTAG
>NZ_JBSIUV010000169.1:0-883 GCF_053654515.1 Helicobacter sp. T3_23-1059
GTAGAATACGATGAAAATGGCAACATAAAAGGCTTTAGCCCTGAAAAATTCCTAGCAGGGTTTGCAAGCGGTGCGCTAGCAAGCAAAGGACTACAAATTAGCACAAAAAGGCTAGAAAAACTTGCTAAGACACACCCACGCGCTAAAACCTTACTAGAGAGAATGCAAGGCAAAAATACTAATAACGCAACAAGCCTACACAATACTAAGATTTTAGATACAATATCACAAATTTTTTTTAACAAGGGCAAAAATAAAATGCCAAAAAAACAGCAAGAACCTAGTTTTAAAATTACCAAAGATATGGAAAAATTATATCGCAATGCTACTATAACGCCCAAACAAGTGGTTATAACAAAATTAGAATTGAATGGACGAGTAGTGGGCGATTTTATTAAATTAGCACAAAAGCACCCAGAATATTTTAGCAATCCGCAAGAAGCGCAAAAATTATGCCAAGAAGTTTTACAAAATGCAGAAATAGGGATAAACGCAACCGATAGGAGATTTAAGCTGATTATTACAAAACTTAAACAAGGCAAAAGAGATTATGGAGGCGTGGCATTAAGAGTGCAAAATATCAACGGGGAACATAGAATAAGAAGTGTGCTTTTTATGGATAACAAACAAGTAAAGGTAAAAATAGATAGAGCTAAAGAGTTGGGAGAGCCCATCCTCCAATTCTAGCGAGCAATGAAAAAACAAAGCTACAACTAGGTGGTGGCGGGTGTCGCCAATCCCGCTTTCAACTCTTTAACTAAAACGCATTATACCAAATCTTATTAAAAAAGGACAAAAAATGGACAAAATCCAAGAATTGCAAGCAAAAATCACAGAAAAACAAGGCAAAATCCAAGATTTGCAAACCCAAATCAACGCCACC
>NZ_JBSIUV010000170.1:0-879 GCF_053654515.1 Helicobacter sp. T3_23-1059
CAACACTTGCGCATTGCAAGTGAGCTATGCACTCAATTTTGGCGGAATGCCATTACATAAAAACATTAAAGAAAAAGAATATAATGCTATGTATGGACGCAATAGAGATTCTCTTTACATATTGGGTGCATATTATATGGGAAAGTTTTTAAACACTAAATGGAAAGAAGCAGAAATAAAAATGAAGGCAACTGATGATGGTAAAAACGAAGTGTTACAACAACTATCAAATAAAAAGGGTATTGTAGTAATGCAGGGCAATTATTCACACACGACTTTATGGAGCGGAAAAAATTTTGTCGATGTTGAAAATTTAGGAGAGCGTTACAACTTTTATTTTTATATGGGAACTGCAACGCTAGAATTTTGGGAGTTAAAATAAGATGAAAAAAATAATATGGCTGTTTTTGGCATTGATAATATATCTCAATGCGAATGATTTAGAATTTAACGGGGAACACGCAGGAAAGATAGATATGGCAAGTTATTCCTATGAAAAGAAAATATTGATTGTAAAAAGGATAGGCATAGAGTATTGTATAAAAGGAAATGATTTTAGCGAAGTGCAACCTAATGTTCAAATACTAGGTCGGTATAATTACAAAATAGGGCTAGGATGGAAAGGATTGGAAAATCAAATATTGCCAGAACTTAAAGCATATATAGACGATAAATCGCGTATAGATTATGAAACAGTATTTGCGCATTATAGCAATGGCAATTTTTCAAGGTTTTATGTTTGTCTAGGAATCTACGATTCCCCACAATACAACGCCGAAGTGGATAGAATCATAAAAAAATACTGCAAAGAGTGCGAGTAAGAATCTAAATACCAAAGCTAAATCCACTGCTAGAATCTGACTCCATAGAATGCCCCCC
>NZ_JBSIUV010000171.1:0-861 GCF_053654515.1 Helicobacter sp. T3_23-1059
CAAAAAATAATTTTTTTGAACCAAATACAATATTTAGAAATAGAGATGTTGCTGTGGCAGAAGCTGTATTTGGCAAGATTGGTGGAAAATTAGAGGAGGCTAGAATTGAAGCTGAAAAAGAAAAGCAAAAAGGCAAAGAAGTTGAAACATATATAAATACTTGCGCCACAAGAGTGTGCTATGCGCTCAATAAAAGTCCAATGCCAATCACATTTGAAAAAGTTGCAAAAACTACAGGAACAAAATGGACAGGGGCAGATAAATATTTCTATTATACGGGAGTTTATGGACTAAAAAGCTTTTTAGATACAAATTGGAAAGAATTAGACTATAAAAAATCTACAGAGAATATATATGGCAATATAAAAGCACAAATACAGCAAGGCGAACCAAAAGATTTTTTTCATTTTATGGGAACACAAGCAGAGAATGATGCTTTTTTTGATGAAATTTCTACATTAAAGCACAAGAAAAAAGGCATTATTTTGCTATTTGGAGCTGTGCGACACGCAACACTTTGGAATGGATACAATTTTGTTGATGTAGCTATTGGGTATGGAAATAACTATCTTAAAGATACAACGCGACTAATAAAAGAAGTTTATTTTTGGGAAATAATATAAGGAATGAAAAATGAAGCTATTTTTTGCAATGTTATTGTCGTTTTGTCTTTGCTATGGCACGGGAGAGAGACTTTTAGATGAGCGGGTTGCCAAACTCGTTTTTGATAAGCAATACCAAATCACAAGCATAAAACGAGCAGGACTAGAATACTGCCTAAATTACGAACAATTAAGACGAAAAAGTTTATCCAAAGAGGAGCAAAAATCATTTTTTCCTTATGAATATTATCGCTTTGAT
>NZ_JBSIUV010000172.1:0-834 GCF_053654515.1 Helicobacter sp. T3_23-1059
CTTAAAGTATTGCTTGTGCCTACGATAGTATTTTTTGATAATGCTACATTAGTGTTATATTCTGCACCTACTTTTATTATTTTAGCTAAGGCTATATCTTGGGTGTGAGTTTTTGTTATGGTTTCGTTGTAATGTCCTTTTATGGTAGATTCTTTATTGTTTAGAATAGTTTGAGTAAAGTTATGCTCTATTAGTTCATCATAGTTAGCATAAAAAGGTGCTTTGCTCAAAATACTACCCCACTTTCTTTTTTGCCAAATATGATTTAATGTCTTTATATATGATATATACAAGAAGCGAGATATTTGCAAGTATTGTTAGTGTAAATTCTAATAGTTTTATTATTTGTATAGCGTCATTATGACTATACAAATAATCCATTTCCGCCGTAATTTTTACCATACAAGCGCAAAGAGAAGTCAAAGCCAACCCAGCAAAAAATGATTTGACACACAAACTAAATTTATCTTTTATATTCAATGATTTGAAATATCTATAATTAAAAATAGTGGCATATATGCAAAATAATAAATGTGGAATAAACGATATATATGTAGCAACAACAAATACAACCACTATTCTTCCCATAGTGCCATATCCAACGAAGCTTTTCTCGATAAAAGTCTCAAATATATGGACATAAATTAATCCCATAGCACCTAAATGAAAAAATATATTTACACTATATCTTTTGTAAATATATAAAAACATTGTAGGTAACATAATAAAAAGCAATCCGATATGAAAAGGTGTAAAAAATGCAATAGCACCAAACACCGTGATAATACTATCATTTTGCAATAACATTAACATTTTATAGCTCCTTAAAACTTG
>NZ_JBSIUV010000173.1:0-830 GCF_053654515.1 Helicobacter sp. T3_23-1059
CTTTGATATAAAGCACAATAAAAACATTGATTTAATCTTTTTCCCGCAAAATAATCCATATATAAACTATGCCGTCCTTTATGCTAAAGATTTCCAAAAAAGCATAGATGATGAATCCTATATGCCACGAGCACTAAAATATATAAAAATTCCTTACGACATAAACTACGACTTTGCAAAAGAGATTCTCTCAAAAGCTGGATTTAGCGAATCGCAACAAAAGCGATTTTTTGATTCACGCTTTGGCTCGGTGCTTGTGCCGATTGAAGTGGAATGTGAGTGGTATATAGCCACTTGGAATACTTACGATAAGAAAAACAGCATAAAAGAAAATATTACCTTTCCAAAATATGATTTTTATCTTAATGATGCACCGAGCCTTGATGAAAATGGCGTTGATATTTGTCTAGGCATAATCAAATCCCATAAAATCTTACCACAAAATCAAATATTAAATTTTCCAGAGTCTATCACCTCTTGGGAGGATAATGAATATAATCCAAAAACACAACTTTATGAATATGTGATTAAACATTTACCATACACCGAAGTCTTTAAACCTCTCCCCACCTCCGCCCTAGCTATCACAACAACAAACATAAATGACTTTATCGTAAATGTGCGCGATAAGCCAGACTTACAAGATGGCAAAATCATAGCACAGCTTTTATCGCAAGAATTGCGTGATTATAATATTTCAGCACAACAAGTCTATTATAAAAAAGAAAAATCCAAACTTATAAACCCCCTATGGCGAGATAATTATTTAGTGCTTATTTGGGATATATTGCCAAATGATTGGTGCAAAGTGTGGATATTAAAAATGATAG
>NZ_JBSIUV010000174.1:0-826 GCF_053654515.1 Helicobacter sp. T3_23-1059
AGCCTTTAAAAATCTGCTTTTTAGTTTTTTGATTGTTTAGCCTGCTTAGCTTTTTGTGGCAGGCTGTGGCAAGAAAAAATCGCAGACTAGATTTTCATAGCACAGATTGCCATAGCGCGAGATTTTACAAACATAAAATCTGCAAGTTTATTTTCTTTCCAAAATATGCTCATAGCATCGTTAATCTACAAAAATCCCTAAGCCTTTTGCAACCCCGCATTTGCCACATTTGTCATATTAGCCACATTTTATCCGCTTACTTTGTGCTACTTTATGTGGATTTTGCGCAAAAACTTCATTTTTGATATAATCTTGCTTACAAAAATCATACAGATAAAATGCGACAAAATCATAGCCCAAAACAAATCCCACCAAAAAAGCAAAACCTAAAAAAAAGCAAAATCTAAAATCTAGGAATCAAATGAAACTTATTTCAAGCATTTATTTTAAAATTTTCTCTCTTTTTTTTAGCGCGATAATCCTTGCAATATTGCTTGCCTATGAGATAGACAAAAGCTTCCACACAAGCGAAATCTACCGCTCCAAATCCGAAATCTTATACCTCATATATTCGATGATGCCAAATATCATAATGGGCGATTTTGATTCTGCGCAAATGCTAGCGGGGCAGTTTGGATTTTTTGCCCTAGATAGCTTGCCTAAAGAATACTCAAAGCTATATCAAAGCACTGATGATGTCATCTACTCGATGATTTTTAGCACAAAAGAAATCATAGGATTTGAGCTAGAGTATGAGGGCTATCACACTATCGTATCTCGCCCTATTTCGTATGGACTGATAGTGGGCGATGATTTTTGGCTATTT
>NZ_JBSIUV010000175.1:0-796 GCF_053654515.1 Helicobacter sp. T3_23-1059
GTAGCCATAAATACTACCTATATTTTCTTGTGTCTCTAGTGGATTATTATTTTTATCTATAAGGATAAAATTTTGATACTGCCCTATGCAAATCTTATATGCTATGTTGCTTTTGTCATTTATATAATCACATTGTTTTCTTGTTTTTTCAAAAAATGCTTGGGATAGAATCTTTATGTAATATTTATCTTTAGATAAAGAGATAATCAAATCAATAATCTTATCTTTTGTGATGATAGATTCAATATAGTTACTTTTACCTTGTTTTAATACTTCGATTTTATGTATTTTTGTATTGATAATAGAAAAGAAAAAAGAGAGATAGTCTATTGTTTTTGGGGTAGCATTGCCAAATAAATGATTTATGATTGCCACAATAAAAATAGGGCTAGATAACATTGTATGGATATTGTATGCGCTTTGATTGGTTTTATTGATTCTATCAAGGATAAAAGTCTCTGTATGTGTTTTAATATCTTGGTTAAATTTATTTAAATATTCTATGGTTTGTGTTAAATTTTTATCTTTTATTTCGTTTGAATTAGATTCTAAAAGATAAGAGTAGAAGTAGAGGGTTTGGGTTAATGCTAAAATGGAATGTGCATCAAAAATGTTTGCCGTGCCGATATATATTGGCAAATCTTGCCCAATAATATTATTACCCAAATATCCTATAATGTCTCGTTTATTTGCGTTGTTTAATGAAATTATATGAAATATGTTATTGGTGTTTAAAATTATTTGTTCGTTTTTATTAGTTAGCGTATCTATCATTGATTCAAAAGGTATATTCAAA
>NZ_JBSIUV010000176.1:0-827 GCF_053654515.1 Helicobacter sp. T3_23-1059
TGAAGCGTCTAGTAAATTATTATTTGCGATTAACACATTTTTTATCGTGCGAAATGAATCGCGTGCATTACTCGCATAGCGGAGTTTGTGCGTTTTTGTGATTTTATCTATTGCTTTAGAATCTACTGCTTGGGCTTTTTCTTTCTTATAAGTTTCATCATTTGCAAACTCATCAATAAATTTCCAAACTTTATCAAAATCCAAACTCTCTATTTTGACATTGATAAAATCTGTGCCTTGAAGTTTGCTAAACACGCAAGTAGAGAAATTTGGCGCAGAATTAAAAGTAGCATTATAAAACGACACTATGCCATTAAAAATACTCTCGTGGAAATCCGCGTATTTATGAAATATTGCGTGATTAAAAAAGACATTACCATTAAATTCGCAGTTGGTGAAATATACTCGCTCTCTAAACTCGCAATGCTGGAAATCTATGCGTAGGGATTGTGGATTTTTATTAGATTCTGTGTTGCATTTATCGTGCGATACGGAATCCAACGGAGTAAAAGTGATATATTTAAAATGAACTTCACTACAAAACACGCAATTTTTAAAAGAAATTTCATCTTTTATGTATATCGTTTTGCGTTTGGATTTTATGTCGCACTCGCTAGATTTGTTTGCATTAGTTTTGTTAGATTCTATGTTAGATTTTGTATTGTTTTGAGATTCTTTAGACTCCGTGTTTGTATTGATATTGTCATATTTTACACTCAAAGGCTTGCAGATATAATATTTATCATCTTGCTTTTTTATGATTTTATCTAGCTTATTTTGTGGTTTGTTATCTTGTAGCCATTTTTTACACGCCTTGTCTAGCTTAT
>NZ_JBSIUV010000177.1:0-769 GCF_053654515.1 Helicobacter sp. T3_23-1059
TCCGCCGTTTTCGACAATGCTAAATCCTGCATTTGCCCATTTGGCGAAACTATCTGCGATGAATACTTTTTTAAAAAGCCCGATTGAGAAAATGAAAATGCCTTTGGCTAGGTATTCGTAGTTTATGGTGTCATTGCGAGATTCTGCGACTTTGGTTGCAGAATCGTGGCAATCTATTGATTTTTGTGTGGATTTTACCCACCCCCTAGCCCCCTCCGCAAGGGAGGGGGAATCAATGTAAGCCCCTCCCCTTGCGGGAGGGGTTTGGGGTCGGGTATTTTTCGCAAGGGAGGGGGAAGTTATGAATTGTTTCGTTACACTTGCTTTGCTTTGCAAATCTCGCAATGACGAATCGTTTGAATCGCTAAAATTTGCGCTCATTTTTGCAAATTGTGGCATCATTTCTTTGTGATGCACGATTGGTCCAGCTATAAGTTGCGGAAAAAAGCTAATAAAGAGCGCGTAATCGATAAAATCAATATTTTTGCTGTTTAGATTTTCATTTGATTGCCCTTTTGCGTGTTTGTAGCAGTCAAACAAAAACGCGATTTGCTGAAAGGTTACAAAACTTAATGCAAGAGGCAAAAGGATATGTGGCAAAGGGATATTAAAATCTAAATGCGCTATTTGACTAAACAAATTGAAGTTTTCTAGCAAAAAATCCGTGTATTTAAAAAAGCAAAGAAGCGATAGATTGAAAATTATGCCTAAAATGAAGTAGAATTTTGGGGATTGAATCCACCCATTGAGCCACCCTAGCGCAATGGAG
>NZ_JBSIUV010000178.1:0-766 GCF_053654515.1 Helicobacter sp. T3_23-1059
ACACCAAGCCCCGATAAATCCCCCTCCCTTAGCACGAGGGCGGACAAATTGCAAGATTCCCCCTCACTTGCGGAGGGGGACAAAGGGGGAGGGTATCAAAACACCCCTGCGCAAAAAGACACACTTACGCAAAATCAAAATCCAAACGAACCAACAACACCAAAAGATGAACCTAGTCTTTTTGATAATGAGCAAAAATCACCCGAGCTAGAATCACAGCAAAGATACATAAATGGCGATTATATTCTTACAACCAAAACAGGGCAAAATTACATAATCCCCCAACAAATCGCACAAAAATGGCTAGAAACTTTTAATCTAAAAAATATAAATGAAAGCTACAAGCCAAATCTAAACAAGACAATAAAAGAAGCGATAGGCAACAAGGATATAATCCTAACAAATGGCAGTTTATTAAAACTTATCAAAAAAAATAGAACCAAATATATACCACAAATCAAAGAAACATTAAATACGCCAGATTTTATTATAAGAGATAATGAAAATATTATTATTTTTGCAAAAAGAATAGATGATAAAGAGTTTTTTACTAGCATAAATTTAGAAAAAGAGGATTATTTTGTAAGCATATCAAATGCACCAAAAAAGAGTAAGACTTTAGAAAATAAGCTAAAAGCAGGGGCAGAAGTAATATATCAATCCCCAAATGCCAAGTCAAACACTGAAACACTTTTACAGGATAACAAATCTTTATCCAACAGGACTGACGAACAAATTATACAACACACTGCCGAGAAAATCCAAG
>NZ_JBSIUV010000179.1:0-796 GCF_053654515.1 Helicobacter sp. T3_23-1059
TGTGGCGTTGATTTGGTTTTGTAAATCTTGGATTTTGCCTTGTTTTTCTGTGATTTTTGCTTGCAATTCTTGGATTTTGTCCATTTTTTGTCCTTTGTGTTAGATTTGACTTTTTAGCTAAAAAGTTTTATAATACTTCCAGCTTTCTATCTTACCCGAATTGAAATTGTGGTGCTTCGGGCTTATGAGATAAAAAGTAAAAGACTAGGGATTTTGCGCCACTCATTATCTTGCCTAGTCTTTGTTTTTCACTAATTTTTCTAATTTCAAAGCATAAATTCTTTTTCCATTCTCTTTCCACTCTTTTAGTGTCAAAAGCGCGTTAGCCTCTTTTTTTGTATCGATTATCACGGGCGATAAAAAACGATATATCATCACATTTGGGTCATTATGTTTTATGTCAATAGACTTGCTTTGAAATTTTGCCCTCTTAAAAATATTTTCTAAATCCATCGCCACCGCAAAATGTTCTTTGTAACTAAAACCATTTGCCACGCTTTTTCTTACATTGCTAATAATTTCTTTTATGCCTGTGTTTGCAATGGTTGCTTTTATTTGTGTTTCATCGTTGATAAATTCCATCTCTTTTAGGTTTTTTAGCTTATCGTCAAGTTGCGATTTTAATGTCTTAAAATCCTTGTGTTGCGTGTTTATTGTGATAAATTCTGCCATTTGATTGCCTTTATCAAGTTTTTGATTTGAAATTGTAGCTAATTCTTGCGTGTCTTTTTGTAGCGACTTTATCGCCTCTTTTGGCTCATTTATCCACGCGCGAGAATCTAGCGCGTTTGCTCAT
>NZ_JBSIUV010000180.1:0-751 GCF_053654515.1 Helicobacter sp. T3_23-1059
CTATTTATTCTACGAAGTTGAGACAAACCACAAGGATAAAGGGACGAGCAATGAAAATAAACTTTATGTAAAAACTAACCAATCTTTAGAGGGGACGAGTTTTTTTAAACATACAAATAAAGCAAATAAACATTATTTTATTACCCAGATTCGCAAAAATCAAACACAAACTTAAAATAAAGGAATGATTGTGCTTCAAGCCCAAATTACGAATTTTTCCTACCAAAAATGCTACAAAGAAGATTTGCGATGCTTTGAGTTTAGCGACATAAAAGCATTTGATATAAACGCTCTGCCAAGCAAGTGCCTTGTAAATTTTGGTGGCAAAAGTATCGCCTTAAGCAAGTGGGTAAGCCCAAAGCGCACGCGAAGCTATCCATACTCGCGGGTGTATGATACTTTTGATTGTGGTGCGAGTAAAGTCGCTACCATTATCCCGCTTATCAAAGATGAGGGCGCAAGTGGCGATATGGACTACTTGCAATGGGATAGCATTTCGCTAATGAGTTTGCTAAATGTGTATGTAGTTTTTGGATTTTATGATAGTGCGGAGGCACACGCCAAACGAGCGGAAAAAATCACTAATCAAAAATTTAATAACGCCTACATAAAAGCGCAATTATCAAACCTTGTAAGCTATCATCAATCCGCTTTGCATTGGAATCTAAACCAGCTTAGCCCTGAAATTTTGACACCGCTTTTAGAATTTACCAAAAAGGCGTATGCAAACATTTCGCACACGCTCAATATC
>NZ_JBSIUV010000181.1:0-749 GCF_053654515.1 Helicobacter sp. T3_23-1059
CTTCGATTTCACCATTTAATGTAGAGATTTTTTCACATTCTTGTGCGATTAAAATGCGAATTTGATTGATGATTTTATTGACACTTTGACGAGAAATGTTGCTTAATTTTGCAATTTTAACAGCCTCAATATCAAGACTTCTTGCAAAAGCTACAAGCGTAAGCGAAGTAGAAATATATTTAATAATCTCTCTTGTTTTTGCCTCTGAAATTCTTGAACGAATGATATACTTGTTTTTCATCGCTGACATCATAACTTAAGACTCCTTTATGTGGGATTAAGTTGGATTGAGCTTTTGTTAATTATTTTGCGCGCTTTTTTTAATAGTTTTTGGATTTTGGCAAAAGAGGTTTGCAAGATTTAGATTTATTAAATATTTTGCAAAAAACTATCAAAATTTACATAATTTTATATCCAAATTTATTTTAAAAGTGCATAATTCCAAAAAATCATAAGAGTTACTTTTAATATTTACTTATTTTGCAATTAGTTCAAAATACCTAAAATAACCAAAAGTAGCTTTTATCAAATCTAAATACAAGGGGTAAATATGCTACAAAATAGCGCATTTAAGGATACTTATCAGCACAAAGCAAAATCTAATAGTAAAATCTTTTTGCCAAAATCTATTTGTTTTGTTGCGTTTTGTTCGTTTGCTTTAGCCACGCAGGATTTAAGCCAAAATCCTACAAACTCGACAAATAATTTAGGCTCAATTTAACTTAAGCGGTTGTTTTCTTATCATTTTC
>NZ_JBSIUV010000182.1:0-780 GCF_053654515.1 Helicobacter sp. T3_23-1059
CCCACACCAAGCCCAAATAATCCAACACCACCGAAAGACACATTAGACACGCCACCAAGCCCAAAACCTGATGAAACGCCTACAAGCCCCGATAAATCCCCCGAGACAACACCAAATCCACAAAGCACACTAGAATCAAACACACAAACAACACAGGGCAAAGATTCCCCCTCACTTAGCACGAAGGCGGACAAGTTGCAAGATTCCCCCTCACTTGCGGAGGGGGACAAAGGGGGAGGGTATCAAAACACCCCTGCGCAAAAAGACACACCTGCGCAAAATCAAACCAACACAAAAACAAGCAATTTTAGTGAGATTTACAAAAAACGCGAAGCTATAAAACACGAAATCAATGAGTTAAAAGAATCCTACTTTAGCCCACAAGCCACAACAAACTACGAACCACAGCGCAAAGCAAAAATCGAGTTTTTAAGCGATAAAAAACGCCAAAAAATCGAATGGCAAATGCACGAACTAAGCGAACAGGAAAAACAACTTAAGCGCGAGCTATACTCTAGCCACAAAATCCTAAAAGACTTGCACGCACAAGGCAAAAGCGAGGAAATTTTAGACGCTTTAAGTCAGTCTTTGCAAAATCCTAACTTTTGCGAAAACGCCATAAAATACAAATATGCAAACTATCCAAAAGATAGCACAGGCAAGATTATTTTAGATTTGCCACACGCGCAAGAATACTATCACTTAGCTAGTTTAGAATCCAAAAACAACACGCTTTTACGCATAGCACGCAAAAACATAGAATCTAACTATGACATAGCA
>NZ_JBSIUV010000183.1:0-743 GCF_053654515.1 Helicobacter sp. T3_23-1059
CGTTCCGTCTGCTTCTTTTGTGATTGCGTGGCTATCTTTGTGCCATTCAAAAAGCCTGCGTTCTTTATCGTTTTTGGCGGTTTTTAGTAATTCTTGGTGCAAAATGTCGTTTTTGCGTTCTTTTAATGGGTCTAAAAGATTTTTTAATCTGTGATATTCCTGCAGATTTTTAACATTGTTGATTTGGGATTCTAGCTCGGCTATTTCTTTGTCGATTTGTGGTATAATACCTTTTGAGAGTTGGGGGCTTGGACTTATTAAAGTCGGCTCGGTGAGGTTACTGATTCCCCCAAAATTCCTTACCACTTCTTTACTTTTTTCTATATTTTTTATCACTTGTGATAATCTTGTAATTGGATAGCCTGTTATATTGATGTCATCTTTTGCTTGTGTGATTGCTATGTAGTATAAATCCTTGTTTTCTTTGTGTTCGTAGGCCTTTATAAATTGTAGTCTTTCCTCGTTATTTTTGTCTATTTTTAGCACAAAATCAGGCGTTTGTTTTGTATCGTTAAAAAGGCTTAAATATTTTTCCCTTTGTGCTTTGTCTGTTTTTGAGTTAAAATGCGCTACTAAATTTTGCAAATTTAGATTTTGTGCTTCTTGTGGCATTTGCGCAGGCGTTATGTCTTTTAGGTGCAAAATCGCTTCTTGCTTATCTTGGCTAAGTTTATAAAAATCCTCGTTTTGTTTATAAGATTGTATTGTTTGTTCTATTTTTTCTTGTGCTTTTGTTCTGTCAA
>NZ_JBSIUV010000184.1:0-736 GCF_053654515.1 Helicobacter sp. T3_23-1059
ATGAATCGCTAGATTTAACCTGCGAATCTTTAGAATCTATATTTTGCGATTTGCGTAAATCTTTTGAAACCTTTGAATGTCCACAGCCTACAAATACCACCGACAAAACCGACACTGCCAAAAACAACAAACTTAATTTTTTCATTCTTTGCCTCCCAAATTTATTATAACTTCCAAAACATAATTTTCACAGCGTCAATATCATTAAGAAAAGCCTTAAAATGTAATTCCGCCACTTCATCGCCTACGCCAATTTCTTTGTAGTCTCCAAGACATTGTTTATCCCCATACCATAATGTAGTATGCCCTGTTAGACCCTCTGCTTGTATTTTTGCGCTAGATGATTTCATTACTATTATGCCATTATTGTCATTTTCTTTTAGCCATTTTATGCACTCATCAAGCGTAGTTTTAGTAAAATCAAAATATTTATCTTTGTCTTTTTCGCCCCAAAGTTTATCTAAAAATTTACCCATATCCCAAGCACCCATAATATACTTCATTTTATCTTTGCCAATTCTTGGATTACCACCAATAACATTTCTTGCTTGTGGATTTTGTAGTGATTTTTCAATCGACATACCACCATAATTTAGCGCATAGCTTAGCCTTATAGCACAAGTATTATAAGGCTCATTTGTGTGAAAAATTTTTTGAAACACTGCTTGATTATTATTTCCTCCATAAACCCCATTTATATCCTCATACGCCCTTTTCACGCTTTCCCATTGCGGTC
>NZ_JBSIUV010000185.1:0-733 GCF_053654515.1 Helicobacter sp. T3_23-1059
CCCAATACTAACCCCACACAAACCGCCACAATCTCACATCACAAACATAATCCACACAATCCAAACGCTAACCAAAACACAAATCCAAACTCTAATCCAAACGCAATAACCTTTAACATCACCAAAGCCTACATAAAAGAAAGTTTATCATCATTATTTGAAATTCATTGTGAGGGCTATATTGAAAATCTATCCTCACACCCATTTAGTGAATTTAACGCTAGTAGTGCATTTAATGGTAACAACGCGTTTAACGCCCATAGCGCAAACAATCACTTTAACACCAACAATAACCAAAGCCACTATGCTAATAATCGCTCAATCAACCACACTCACACAAATAACAATCACTTAAACAATCAAATAAATTATCCAAGCAATCAAAAAAACCAAAATCCAAATCATCTAAACTTCCACCCCAACTCTTTAATTGATTGCTTTGCCACTTTTAGCATAACAAATCCATATCCAAACAACAATAATACGCTATCATTAGCAAATGAGCTAGATTCTGCTTTATCACACTCTAAAGCACAAACACCAAATACGCTTAGCAAACGAGATTCTAACAAATCAAACACACTGCATTTTAACGCTAATAATTCTCTAAATCCTTCAAATACTGCTTTATTAGATTCTAATGCCTCAAACAATCCACACTCTAATTTATTTCATTCAAACTCATCAAATCCACTAAATGCCTCTTTGCCACACAGCACGAAAATCTACACAG
>NZ_JBSIUV010000186.1:0-722 GCF_053654515.1 Helicobacter sp. T3_23-1059
AAAAAATCAAAGCTAGGCTCTGCAAACTTTTTCTCTAGCACTTCGGGCATTTCTTTTAATGCTTCATAAAGTCTTTGAGAGGCAAAGTCTTGGTTTGAAAATTTCACTAAGCTAGCACCTAAGACATCAGCTTTGATTTCGTGGATAAATCGCTCTTTTGGGATTTCCATACCATTAAAAACTTGCACTTTGCCATCAATCCTCTCATTTATCTTGTTTGCTAGCTCTCTATAGATTTCGCTTCGGTTTATGCTTGTGGCTTTTCCTGCGTTTTTACTCTCTTTGCCTAAAAACGCAATGGCATTTACTAAATAATTTGTGATTTCATTTAGTTTAGGTGTGGCGATACTTCGGGCGATATTATAAAACCCTCCTGCGTTTGAAATAAGCATATTTTTGACTTTTGATACGAGCAAATCATCGCCTTGTATTTTATCTAGGGCTTTTGCTATGTCTAAATCATAGCTAGCTTTGCTTAGACTTGCTAAAAGGGCTAAATTTGCCTCTTCCTCTTTTAGCGGGGCATTTAATAGTCTTGCGATTACTTGGCGTTGATTATCTACGCTTTCACTTTCTAAAAATCTGCGTGAGTTGTTGTTGGTTAGATTTTTTTGTATGTCGTTTGCATAGATTCCTAATGCGCTTGTGGCTTGCTCGCCTAAGGTGCGCTCGCCCCCTTTGTTTGATTTTGCTGCTAGGGCGATTTGCTCTAGTAAGTTTGC
>NZ_JBSIUV010000187.1:0-707 GCF_053654515.1 Helicobacter sp. T3_23-1059
GTTGCTTGCAATTCTTGGATTTTGTCCATTTTTTGTCCTTTGTGGTGGATTTGACTTTAAAAAACTTTTTTGGCATAATGCCTAACAGAGAGTTAGCTTATCGCTGTCATTATGATAAACAAAGGCTGAAAAGATTGCCTTACCTAAGCTAACTCCTGCTTATACACTATCTCACTATTTTTTTATCAAATCCAAAATTTGCTTATATTTATCCGCATAAGTTGTTTTATATTGTATTTTTCCATCTTTATCTACGCTAACACTAATCAAATCTAAAATATTATTTTCATCTCTAAAAGGTTTATAAAAATATAGCGCACCTTGCTTGTCTTTTGTTACAAAAAGCGGATTTTTTAAAATCTCTTTAAGCGCACCTGTGAGATTATTTCTTTGTTCTTTTTTGTTGCCAAATTTGCCATTTTTATGAAAATGACCATAAGCATAAGGCAAGTAAATTCTCACTTCGCCCGCTGTAGTTTGTATTGCCACTTTATTTTTGCTTAGTTTTTTTGATACCCAATCGCTATTCAAAAAACTATCCATAAAAACCTTGTATTTTTGCATAGGTGGTAAGGTGGCTATTTCGCCCATTTGACTATAATCTAATTCGTTATTTTTGACAAACTCACTTAAATCCATATTGTTGCCTTTGTGGGATTTTGATTTTGGCATTATATCAATTTTACCTATTTCTTTATCTAGCAAGC
>NZ_JBSIUV010000188.1:0-706 GCF_053654515.1 Helicobacter sp. T3_23-1059
TTTGCATCATCTAGTATTGCTTTGGCGATATTTGATACACTTGTAGAGATTTGTGAGCTAGCATTGGCTATGCTTACATTTTCTTGGGTTACACTCTCTAGGCTAGTGATTGCGTCATTTATTTGAGTGATACCTGCGGTTTGCTCTTTGATAGATTCTGCCATATCATTGATTGATTGGACTAGGAGGTTTGTGTTTGCTTCTATCTCGCCTAGTGATTTTCCTGTGCGCTCTGCTAGCTTTCTCACTTCATCTGCTACGACTGCAAACCCTCTGCCGTGCTCACCTGCTCTTGCTGCTTCAATCGCTGCATTTAGAGCTAGTAAGTTTGTCTGGTCTGCGATGTCTCGTATGATACCTATGACATTTCTAATGTCTTCTGTTTGGTTTATGACTTCATTGCTTCTTTGGGATACATTTTGCATAGAAGAGGTGATTTCCTCTACTGCGGTGGCTGTTTGCTCTAGGCTTGTGGCTTGAGAGTTTGAGCTTTGGGTAAGAGAGGCTACGGCTTGCTCTAGTTTGTTGCTTTGTTCATTTAGAGAGTTTGCAAAGTTTAGTGAAGTCTTTAGCATTTTTCTTACTTCTGCACCTAGCGTGTTTGTAACTACTTCTACTCTACCTTTAGCATTGGGAATCTCGGTAGTAAAATCTAACTTTGTGTAGCTATCAAATACACGATTGATTTCGTTTAGGTCTTTGCCTA
>NZ_JBSIUV010000189.1:0-690 GCF_053654515.1 Helicobacter sp. T3_23-1059
TATTTTTCACTTTTTCACATTTACACCAAAACCTGCCATTTTTTGCATTTCTTTTGACATTTTCCCACCAAAAACCCACCAAATTTTTTTTTGACATTTTTTTACATTCCCTTACATTCTTTTACATTGCCTCCAAAATCTCTCCCCAAATTTTCCCCTAAAATTTCCACCCAAATCTCCACATTTTTCTCCCATTTTTCGTGTCGTTTTTTTTTTTTTGTTTTTTTGCGTTTTTTTACTATGTTTTTTAAATATTTAAGGATTGTTTAAGAAATATTTAACTAACATTTACGCACTATTTACTTTTAGCAAAATCTTAAACTTTTTTGCGAAGTTTTGATTTGAGGTTTAAAACGCAAGATTCAAACGCAAATTTTGACAGCTTTTTAAACCAACTACGCCGAAATCTTGCGTAGCAAAAACTTCAAAAAACTTCAAAAAAAACTTGGTAGATTTTGAGGTAGATAGATAAATCCAAAAACCTTAAGACTTTGAAAATGCTTCAAAAGTCTTAAGGCAAAACCTAAGGAGACACGATGAAAACTCAAACAAACACAAAGAGCGTAAAGCAAGTCGCGCTTAGTCAAAACACAAGCGCAAAAACGAGAGAGAGAGAGAGAGAGAGAGTAACTCCGCGCTAAATCTTTCTAGCTCTCAAAAAGCAAAATGCAGGACTAAGCGTAAGCAAAA
>NZ_JBSIUV010000190.1:0-683 GCF_053654515.1 Helicobacter sp. T3_23-1059
GATTCAAACAGCTAAAACCAAAACCAAACCAAACTAAAATCATTCAAGTTATACCCACACATAATAACACCAAACAAAAAGGTAAGCAATTATGGACACACAAGATACATTCCCCTTTAAACTCATCATAAAAGATTATGATTTGCTAACTCCCCTAAAAAACAAAGAGATTCAAATCACAAACATAGATTCTAAACATTGTTATGATTCTAAAATCACAACTGCAAATGGCGAAGTTATATTTGAGATTCCACAAAATGAGAGAGGGGATTTTTTTAGCGTAGAACTAATAAATGATGATGATTATGAAAAAAATCCATATTATCTAGCAAAAGAATCTAATAATGTCTATATACAATCACCACATTCACAAGAACCTAATCAACAATTTAAACAAGAATCTAATAATATAGATTCAAGCAACTTTAATGATTTAAATAGCCCAAGCAATTCAAACAGCCTAAATAGTCCAAGTAGCCCAAGCAATTCAAGCAACTTCAATGATTTAGACAACTTCGATGATGCAAGCAATTCAAACGATTCAAGCAATACAGATATTTTAGATAATTTCAATAATTCAAGCAATTCAAATAACTTCAATGATTTAGGGCATTCAAGGTATTCTAATATTTCAAATAACTCAAATAATTTAGATAACTTCAATGATTCAAACAACTTTAATC
>NZ_JBSIUV010000191.1:0-680 GCF_053654515.1 Helicobacter sp. T3_23-1059
AAAGGAGTCTTAAGTTATGATGTCAGCGATGAAAAACAAGTATATCATTCGTTCAAGAATTTCAGAGGCAAAAACAAGAGAGAGTATTAAACTTTTTTGTCTTAATATTGAGGCTTCTAAAATTGCAAAATTAAGCAAAATTTCTCGTCAAAGTGTTAATAAAATCATCAATCAAGTCCGCATTTTAATCGCCAAAGAATGTGAGAAAATCTCTACATTAAATGGTGAAATAGAGATTGATGAAAGCAATCTTTTGATATAGATTTTAGGTGCTAAAAGAATAAGAGGCAAAAGAGGGCGAGGAGCTGGCAAAAAAACTTCTGTGTTTTTGCTTTGCTTACAACTGCAAGCAGAAGGTATGTTAAAACAAAATAATTGTGTTTATACTCAAATTGTCAAACATTGCTTGGCAGATGAGCTTTTGCCTATAATACAGAATTTAAGCAATATGAGTGAGACAGAATTTTATAGTGCAAAATTGTATGATGATTGGAGGGCTTATGATGGGCTAGTAGATTTTTTTCTTTGCTTTGCTTGCAAATGTAAGCAAAAGTGGTAAAGGCACATTATCGAGTCAAACATAGCAAAAATAAGTTTGCGTTAGGTAGAAATCATATAAATGGAATCGAAAACTTTTTTACTTCATTTCACTTGCAACTACAAGCAAAAGTGGCTATGCA
>NZ_JBSIUV010000192.1:0-675 GCF_053654515.1 Helicobacter sp. T3_23-1059
CTCCAAGAAATGCGGAGGTTGCCTTTGAAATGCAAGGTGTCGGTTACTTTTGGAAATGTATGAATGTATGGTATGAATGCAGAGCAAAAATATTCTTTTAATTCCTCATCATTAAGATGAGAATATTTTGTGCTGTAATAATACATTTCAGATAGGGGAACTTGATAGTATTGATTTTTTTTCACAGATTCTATAAAAGCATTACTCATTTGTTATCCTTGTGTTTTCTAAAATCTCAATAATTTTTACATAATTTCGCACGGCGTTAGAATCGCCACTAGATTTTGCTTCATTGAGCTTTTCATTAGCATAGTCGCTCAAATTTTCATCATCTGCTATATGATTTTTCAGCAAAAATTCAAGTGCGCTTACATTTGCCGAATCTATGGCTTGTTGCTCAAAGGTAGGCGCACCGATAATGCCATTTAAAAACGCCATATTATGCTCCTTGTCCTTTTCTAACGCTTTATAAATAAGCTCCAACCCAGCAATGTCATCTGCCTTAATCATATCAACGATGATATATGCGCTATCAAATGAATACGCTTTATTTGTAGCGACAGGGTTGCTGGAGCGATTGTCCCATTTGTGATTTCCCCATTGTTTAACCCACTCATCATACAAAGCGGATTCATTACCTTTTGTGGCTTCTGTTGTATTGCAAGTTTCTAAAGA
>NZ_JBSIUV010000193.1:0-671 GCF_053654515.1 Helicobacter sp. T3_23-1059
TCAAAAAAGCCTTTTTCTTTGTTGTCTTGTGCTTCTTGTGTGTTTTTTAGATTTTTATCAGTGTCGTTTTTGGCTTCTTGCTGTGTGTTTTGGGGTAGATTTTCTTGTGTTTGTAGCTCATTTTTGGTGTTTGGCATCTTTGCCTCCTTTGTGTTTTTTATAAAAAAGGGGGGTAAATCTTACCCCTGCTAAACTTTGGATTTAAGTTTTTGTTTGCAAAGGATTTTAGACAAAAATGCTAGTAAAAATAAAGGTGGCTAAAATGTAGGCTACTTTTTAGTGTGTAAGATTTTGGTTTATGGGTTAGATTTTGGGGTTTGTGTGTGGCTTAGTGGTTTAGATTTTTAGTTTTTTTGCTTATTGCGCAGTTTTTTGTGTGCTAGATTTTTTAGATTTTGGTTTGCTCTGCGAGCATTCAGCTTTTTCTAATAATTCGTTTTTGTGTGAGTTTGGTTTAGGGGTTTAGATTTTTGGGGTTTTTGATTTGTGTTCTAGTTTTTTTGTGTAGATTTTTGTGTAGGGTTTTGTCATTGAAAGCCTTGCTTGCAAGGCGTGGCAATCTAAAACCCCCTCCCTTAGCACGAGATGGATTTTTTTTATCCCCCCTCCCTTTGCGGAGGGGGTTAGGGGGTGGGTGTGAGTTTTTTAGAGTTTTAGCCATTTTTTTTAAT
>NZ_JBSIUV010000194.1:0-666 GCF_053654515.1 Helicobacter sp. T3_23-1059
AAATACATAAAACTAGCCAAAATAGATTCTATCCGCACGGATTTTATGCAAGTATATTTGCCACAAGAGATAACAACTTCAAAAATAGATTCTATACAAAAAGATTTGCCACAAACCACAATAGATTCTATACGAGTTGCAAACAACACGGCAAATACGCAAAACAATGCTTTTATAAATAATCATAGAGATATTTCTCGCTACGCGCTCAATATGACAAATGATATAGATTCTATGAAATCAACAAAATCTATGCAAACAGATTCTATGCAAATGTTTTTTACACAAAATGCAATAACTTCCCAACAAACAGATTCCACGCCACAAGCATTTGACAAATCCTCACGCTACAATAAACTAAAAAAATCAAACGACTTAGAATCAATAAACTTAGAAGCAAAAGATTTAGGCAGGGTAACTGCCACAGGGCATAAAGATATAAACGCAGAATCTAGGGAAAAATATCAAAGCGGAAACTACATAGATAGCACTATGCTAGAATCAAACCCAAATGCAAATGGCGATATAACAAGTATTTTAAAAATCCTCCCAAATGTCCAATACGACACAAGGCAAAATTCTAGCTCCACACCGGGCGAAATCGACCCTGCAAATATCCAAATCTCTGGCGGGCTTTATTATCAAAACAATTTCCAACTTGATGGA
>NZ_JBSIUV010000195.1:0-658 GCF_053654515.1 Helicobacter sp. T3_23-1059
AATTTACAAACTTCACTTTAAGCTAACCCGCGATAGTCCAGCGATAAATTACTTCGACAAAATCGCCCTTTTGCGTGAAAATAGTGGCATCTCCGCTATCATAGCCACTGCCACTTACCCAAAGTCGCCCATTCCCCCAAATATACCAATTGCCTACGCCGTCATATTTTAAGCCCTCATCACAGCAGTAAGCATAGACATTGCCTTTGGGTGCTTTGTCCTTTGTCTTGTAATATAACCCAAAGGCTTCATCTATGCTTTTTGCTTTGATGAAATATTTTCTTAACCCGTCAAGTTCGCCTTCGCTATGAATGTCGCTTACAATGCAGTTGTTGCTGCCATAAGTTTCGCCCTCAAAAATGCCTTCTTGATACCTCACGCCATCAACAATGCGGTGTTTGCACAAATCAATAAATTCCAAGCCATTGTTTTCATCAACTTGCACTTTTGCGCTGTCATAAACGAGCGCATCAAGCGCACTAAAACCCTTTGGCGACACAATAAAGGACATATATTGTTTAGTCTCATCAAGCACTCTCTTTGCGTCATCATCGCTCAACGCTTCTGTAAATTTGCGAAAATCTTGCGTGGATTTTTGAGTAGATTCGTCCAAATCTAAATTTGCATTAGATTCGCTAGATTGCGCGTTTGAATCTTG
>NZ_JBSIUV010000196.1:0-658 GCF_053654515.1 Helicobacter sp. T3_23-1059
AGAGCAAAGCTTGCTATTGATTTTTGTGCAAAAACCCAAGCAACTCGCAATAGGCTAAACGCAATGCCTAAACCTAGCACGGATAAAACTAAAAAACCTCGCGCAGATAAATCTCACACAAGCGCACATAGCGAGATTTCTAGTGTGAGCGTGCGCGATAAGCAAACGAAATCTAAGATAAGGAGAAAATAACAATAAAATTTTTATAAAAAAAATGATAATAATCTTGTATAATATCCAAATTAGCGATTGCTAACCGTTACTGCCAAATGGTTTTGATATTTGTCCATATCAGCAATCGCTACAAATAGCCATAAAAGAGAATTTTAGGATAATACAAATGCTAGAAGAAGTTACACGCGATGAAGTAAATGCTTTTTTTATCCAAGCCTTTGGTGAGGAAAAGGCAATCGTTGCCCAAAAAGCATTTGAAGCAAATTGGACACTAAATTCCCAAAGACTAAAAAAACAAGTTATTGATGAAGTAAAAAGCGAGATTGTAAGTAAAGATTTGCTACAAGCGGAATTTAAAGCATCAAAAGCAGAATTTCGACAGGAACTAAAGCAAACAGCCAATGATTTAAGAACAGAGTTAAAACAAGAAATCAACGACTTACGCGCCGAAGTCAAACAAGAAATCAACGACTTACGCGCCGAA
>NZ_JBSIUV010000197.1:0-698 GCF_053654515.1 Helicobacter sp. T3_23-1059
GAAATTAGTCAATATCCCCACTTCGATTTGCTCTACAATGCTTGAAATAAACAATCAAAAAATAGTCCTAGCCCAAGCTATCTCACAAGTCATCACTGACAAAGGCTCACCGCTAATCCTGCAAGACGAGCCAAAAGCAAAGGATATATTTGAGGTTGATGAGTAGGTGGCAGATGATTTTAATGATTTGCAAAATGGCAATGAAAACGCAGAATCTATAAACAAATCTAACAAATCTAATGCAGAATCTAACCCAAAATCAAGCACAGATTCTAGCAATTCACAATCCACGCAAGATTCACAAAAAGAAATATTAGAAATGTATTTTAGCTATGGGGAGGAGTGTAAGAGAATCAAAACAGATTCCAAGATAGAAAGCGATGTTAATTTGCATATCGTTACACAGGGCTACAAGCTAGGCGAATCAATAGAAATTACACTAGAATCTGACGATGGCAGGACAATCAATGCAGGTGGCAATGTAAATGAAAACGGCGAAGTATTGATATATAATGTATTTACAAAAAATAAGGAGTAAAAATGTTGGTTTGCAAAGTAAAGTGTGGAGATAAAGAAGCAACAATAAGAATACAAAGACCAAATTTTGATGATTGTAAAATGGCTTATGAAAAGATAAGTAAGTTGGATAATATTGATGGCTCAAGACAACTTAAGACAAAATAAAGGAGTCTTTATTG
>NZ_JBSIUV010000198.1:0-651 GCF_053654515.1 Helicobacter sp. T3_23-1059
AAGCTAGATAAATTTTTAGATTCTAAAGGCAAAATGAGCGAGGAATCATTGCGCGAATATGCGATAAATATCCCCCCGCTTAAATTTAATAACCCAAATCAATTTAAGACGCATTTTGCAGAAATCAAAGGTAAGTTTGGTATTGTTAAAACGCCTTATAAAGATGTGCAAGTAGATATTGTAAATGCGTATAGGCATTTTTACATAAATACAAAAAATGTTAATAGAAATTACTTCAAAAGCGCATTTTTTGAAACTTTTAGAGACCCGCTTTTTATCGCTAAAGATAATTCAAAAGGCAAAGAAAGTGTGTATTTTTATAAACCATTTTTAGATAAAGACAAAAATTTCATTAGCCTTTTTGGCATAGGAGTAGATAAAGATGGGAAAATACAATACAAAACCATCTATGATGATAAAGATAGAAATAGATTTAAGCAAATGACGAGGATAGCAGATGAAAACATAGTATATGTAAAAGAATAATCCCTCTATGCTATCGTAACCACTACACCGATAACATATTTCGAGTAAAAGCCCCTTAAGTGGAGTAGGTTAAGGCTAATGCTCTTAGGAGGGATTAAAACGCATTATACCAAATCTTATTAAAAAAGGACAAAAAATGGACAAAATCCAAGAATTGCAAGCAAA
>NZ_JBSIUV010000199.1:0-630 GCF_053654515.1 Helicobacter sp. T3_23-1059
TCGTGCAAACTTATTATACATAGCTTGTTCATAAATATATTGTTGATTGCGTTCTTGGTTTTTCATTGTAGATTGCGTTGTGCTTTGTTGATAATTTCGCATAGATTCTTTGACAGCTTTATCTTTCCCAACCCCAACCCTAAAACTCATATCAATAGTTATATAAGCATCTTGTAAAGTAGGATTTTTTTGATTTGTATCATAAACAAATACGATAATGTAGTATTTATCAAATGTTTCCTCTGCATCACCTCTTGTAATAGGCAATGAAAATCCTAATTTATTGGTATCAATTATGTTGTTTTCTTGAAAAACTTGGACATTATATTGTTTATTTGGTTGCTGATTGCTATCTAATAAAATATGTGTAGTTAAGCTAGTATTTGTATTCTTATTTAGAAAATTTTGCAATTCTGTTTGGCTTTTTATTTCTGTAAAACTCCATTTCACATTACCTACTTGACTATTACCGCTTATCACAACTTCTAGCTCAATATAACTTCCCGGTGCAAATGGTGCATTTAAGTCATATCGTTTATCAATGGCTTTAATAGCATATTGGGATTGTGTTTGTTGAGATTGTTGGGACATTTTATCTCCAAATGATTGACTAAACGCATAAAATCCTTA
>NZ_JBSIUV010000200.1:0-616 GCF_053654515.1 Helicobacter sp. T3_23-1059
CCTAGTTTTATGTGAATCTCATCTTTTTTTAATCGCATTCTAAATACGCGTCTGCGGAGTTCTTTAAATGGTATTTTTGGTGTCTTACCTTGCATTATAGTTTGTGTCCATTCTTTTAGTTTTGGCTCAAAGTGTGTAAATTGCGGATTATCATATAGCTCAAAAACTTCACGCATTTTATCAGCGTAGATTTTGCGATTTTTGGCATTTTGCTTTTTGAAAAATGCGCAATTTCCAAGCGAAGCATTGTAGAAAAATTCCTCTTTGACTTTATGAAGTATGGAGTTTTTATATAGCGCGTCCCTTGCTTGAAGTGTGGCATCAATATGTCGCATTAGTTTTTGAGGTTTTGCCTGCATAGAGTTGCCCTGCCCAAACTCCGTGCGATAGTGATAAAAAGCCTCTTTTACCACAGCGATTTTACTAGCCTTTGATAAAATCTCCATCGCAAAAGGAAAATCTTGATAGGCTGCCCCTGTTGTCTCTAAAACTTTGATTTGTTTGATAAAATCTGCCTTGTAGATTCCAGCCCAAATGCTTGCGTGGAGATAAAAAATCGCCCTAAATTCAAGAGGGCTAAAAACGCCATCTGGCGCAATGTCTAAATTATGCTTTT
>NZ_JBSIUV010000201.1:0-614 GCF_053654515.1 Helicobacter sp. T3_23-1059
GGCTCATTTTAATTTCCTAAATTATCGCAATGTTTCAAGTAGTGGATTTGGAAATATTGCTTTTGTGATAGTGCATTTTTTATTTTCACGCTCATATTTATTTACTTTCTCACTAGTTTTTTTGCTTAATGTGTAAAACACTTCATAAATAATTTTATGTGATTTGGAGTATGTAGCATATTTTTCATCTGTTATGTTGCCATTTATAGCTATTACAGAATAAAAATGAGCATTATTAAACAACATATCCATAGATTCGCATATTTTGCTAGATTTTATAAAAGCCTCTAGTCTATAAATGCCATATAAGGCATACAAAAAAGTCATTTTTGCATTGATTGCATTAGAAACGCTATCGCTACATTCCTCCCCTTGATATTTCGTTATATCAATACCCTTGCGTCTGGCAACCTGCATAGGATATATGCTACTTAAACCCTTGCTTCTTACAGCGCATATATCATTTTGATAATTTACATTTCCTAGTGCTTTTTCAATGTTTTCTATACTATCTAAATGTTCGCCTTTAGCGATATTTTGGATTGCTTTTAGTTGTGTTTGCAATGATTCATCGCTCAAAATAGCGACTTTATATAAACTATCATAAAAAATTA
>NZ_JBSIUV010000202.1:0-642 GCF_053654515.1 Helicobacter sp. T3_23-1059
CACTCAAACGCATATTTAAGCCTTAATCAAATATGGGAGGAGCAATGTTTGGGTGGCAAATGTAAAATTATACAAGGACTATATTTTGGTGGTAAAAATCAAGTATTTATCGCTTCATAGGAATTGTAATGGAAAATTTTATCATTTCAATTAGCGCAAGCAAAAAGAGTGTTTATCTATTTTGTGATAATAACGCAACCATAGATTGCTATACAATCCACAATCAAATCTATCAAGCTATCACAAACAATACAAACAATACAAATAATACAATAAATGATGAATCTAATAATATTACAAACATTACAAAAGAGGATTTGCAAAATTATAATATTTATGTATTTTTAGATTCTATTCTACTCATAGGTGGCAGTGAATCTAGCGCACCTTATGAGGATTGTTTTTTTGGTGAAATGGATTCTAGTTCAAATGATTTAGACGAATCAAAGCCTATTTATTATTTGGAATGCGATTTGGATTGTTTAGAATCAAATGAATCAAGTTTGGATTCAAGCGAATCTAATTTAGATTGGTTTGATTTGCTTATGTATAATTTTTAAGATTCAAGATAACTATAAAAGGACATATTTTGAAAGGCTCTCTTTAACTTAAGCTCACATAAAGGAGTCTTAAGTTATGAAA
>NZ_JBSIUV010000203.1:0-635 GCF_053654515.1 Helicobacter sp. T3_23-1059
CCCTGATAGCAACTCTAAGTCAAGGGGAAAAACGCAAATTTTTCAAAGATTTTGCAAAAAGCCTAAAAAAATGCAAGAAAGCGCGAAAAAATCTACAACATTTCTATGCTACAATCACGGCGCAAAAACAAACACAAAAAGACACAAAACAAGCAATACCAAAAGGCACACAATGAATCTCTACATTCTCACAGAGGAGCGACCAAAAGTTAGCACTTTGTGCTTTATCATCACGCGATTTTTGCGTGATAAAAAGTTTGTCGCATTTGTGGATAATCTTAGAATCTTGCCCATCATAGAAAATGGGCGGTTTTTGTTTGCCTATGAAATCATAGGTGTGCGGTGCAATAAAATCGCTAAAATCTACCTAAAAATAATAAGCGGTGGCAGTAGTTTTGTAGATTATCTTGTGTTTTTCCAAAGCGTAGAACCAACGCCAAGCGACACCCCACTTTATGCCATAGAAGAAACCAAAACCGATGATAAAGAATCGCGCAATACAGGAGCATTGCAACGCATTGCGAAATTTGTGTATGTGGATTATTTTTATCCAAATGCGACAAAAATTATGTTTTATAATCTCGCTATTTCACAAGGCTCAAGACAACTTAAGACAAAATAAAGGAGTCTTCACA
>NZ_JBSIUV010000204.1:0-585 GCF_053654515.1 Helicobacter sp. T3_23-1059
TTTAAATTTGTTTGCAAACCCTGCCTAGAATACTTTTCTAAATAAACTTGCCCTATTTTAGAATTAAAAAATGTTATGAGATAAAGCCTTAAAATACCCCTAGATTCTGCAAATCTCAAAATACACAAGGCTTGATTTATGTTTGCTTCAAAATCATAATCAAAAATTGCGCACCTTCCTATCGTTCCAGCAATAGAAAACAAAACATCGCTGTTTTGTAATTGAGTTCTTTTTAGTGTTGTTTTGTGAATTTGCGGTTTGATATAGATAAAATTTGCAGTTTCAACGCGAGAATTTTTTAAATCAACAGCCCTTAAAAATGGTATTCCTTGATTAGAGTCTGTGTAATCGTCTCCGCCAGCTTTTGGCGTAGCACCGCTTGAAATGGGATAATCAACCAAATCTTTAAGTTTTATAGTATCAAAAGATTTGATTTTGCGCTCGATTGCGTCATATTTGGTTTGATAGTATTCGCTATCAAGTCTCCCACTTATGCCATAGCTTTGGGAGAGTGGGCGGATAGAGAGATTTAAATGCGGGTATTTTTCAACCCACCCCCTAGCCCCCTCCGCAAGGGAGGGGGAA
>NZ_JBSIUV010000205.1:0-577 GCF_053654515.1 Helicobacter sp. T3_23-1059
CCTAAAATCTTTTATCACGGAAGCACAGAATATTTTGAAATATTTGAAAAAAGCAAAGATAAAAGCAATTTAGGATTTTGGTTTGCTAATGATATTGACTACGCAGAGGATTATGCAACAAGTTTAGGCAAAGTATATAAGAGCTTTTTACACATAAAAAACCCGCTAGATTTATCGCCACAAAGCAATCTAAAAGAAGCAGATTTTACGCGCATTTTTGGCAAAGATTTTGTAGAGGATATTAAAGTATCGTGGGGCAATGATGAATTTTTTGACAACGCAAATAATTACTTTAGAATCTTGCAAGAATATTCTTACAACGATGAATCAAAAGTCTTTATCGACAAAATCAAAAAAGCAGGCTATGATGGCATATATTCTGTAAGAACCACCGCAAGAATGCCCATTGCAGTAGTCTTTGATAGCAATCAAATCAAAGCCATTGACAACAAAGGCACATTTGATTCTAGCAATCCAAACATTTACCACGCAAACGCGACTTTAGGGGGAGGCATACTAGGTGGAAGCGTAGCAGGGGTAGAGTATGATGAAAACGGCAACATAAAAGGCTTTAGCC
>NZ_JBSIUV010000206.1:0-574 GCF_053654515.1 Helicobacter sp. T3_23-1059
TTTAGTTTGGGATTATGGAATTTTTGCGTGCGGTTTTTTGTAGTGAGAAAATCACTAAAATAAATAAGGCTGTGTAAATCGCGCTTATGGTGGCTTCGTGGCTAAGATTAGCACTTTTGTCAAAAAGCATTACAGCAGGGAATAAATACTTAGGATTTATGATAAGAATAATAAATGAAGCTAAATAACCAACCACAATAAATATCCACCTTGAGATTTTGCCCTTAACTGCGCTAAAAAACAGCACGACAAACATAAACGCAAGCAACATATTTGCACAAATCTTGCCTGCATTGCAACATACATAATCACAAGGCAAGCAACGATTTATACATTTAAGCAAATCAACTTGACAATGGCTAAAAAGCAAAATAAACCCAAAAAGTAGTCCAAATACGCCATTTAACACCATAAGCGTATGCCAAATCTTTAGCAAGTCCGTGTGGTGTGCTGAAGTCTTGCGATAGAGTTTGAGCTGCCATAAATCACACCATTTTTTAGCACTTGTTAGCAAACAAGGCTTTTGCAGTTTAAGTTCTTGCTCTTTTGCATAGAGTTCTAATTTATGCCAAGC
>NZ_JBSIUV010000207.1:0-572 GCF_053654515.1 Helicobacter sp. T3_23-1059
TGTTTTGTTTGGTTTGGTGTTGTGTAGTGTTGTAATGTAATTCAATGTAGCGTATGTGGTGTAGAGTTTTTATTTTGTTTTGCTTTGTTAGTTTAGTTAGTTTAGTTAATTTAGTTTGATTTATTTTTATTTCGTTTGGTTTATTTTAGTTTAGCGTCATTGTAAGCGTTGTTTAGGTTTGTTTTATTTAGTTTCGTGTCATTATAAGCAAATGCGACTTTGTCAAAAGTAGCATTTGCGTGGCAATCTACTCACTATATTTTGTCATATTGAGCGTTAGCGAAATATCTCTTTGATTTTGTATGTTGTTGAGATATTTCGGACTTCGCCCTTAGTATGGCAAACCTCATTCTCTAGCCCCATCCGCACAGGATAGAGGGACAAGATAGTGTTTGAAAAAGTCTGCTACCTCAGCACGATGGCGATTTATGAGTGGGTAAAAATAATGAAAACATAGATTGCCACGATTTGACTTCGCCAAATCTCGCAATGACAGATTCGGCACATTCCCCCACCTTTGTGATAAATACCCCACCCCAAACCCCTCCCGCAAGGGGAGGGGCTTTTTCTTG
>NZ_JBSIUV010000208.1:0-574 GCF_053654515.1 Helicobacter sp. T3_23-1059
GACTTTTTTAGTCATTTTAGATAACATTATTTTGTAGTTTGTTGCTTTTGAGAATCTGCCAAAGGCGTAAAATCATTAGCGTTAATCTTAATGGTTTCAAGCTCCACTAGTTCATTATACAAAATTTCCCCTCCCTGTTTTATCTTATTTTTTACATTGTTTATTGATTTTGGCGCGTTGCTAGTGATTATCCATTCACCATTTTTATCCCTAGCAACACTTGCAAAAAACTTCTTTTCCTTAAAATCTTTTACAAAAATCAATGCTCCATCGTTTTGTTTTATTATTGCGTTTGGATTTTCAAGCGTGGGTTTTATCCTATCTAGGTATTTAGTCCTATGGTTTGATTCTAATTTAAACAAAGAGCCTATTTTTAAGTGGATTTTATCAACCCCATTTTTTGTTAGAGTGTCTTTTACCTGTGCTGAAAATGTAGGGATAAAATCATCATTAAGTGTTTTTAGTCCAAACTCTTTTAACCATTTTTGTGCTACTTCTTTGCGCACGATGTGGTTTTTGCCCTCGCTATCTTTTAGTAAATAATCGCCATTTTGATTTTGCTTGATTTGATTTG
>NZ_JBSIUV010000209.1:0-597 GCF_053654515.1 Helicobacter sp. T3_23-1059
ATTTTGTCTTAAGTTGTCTTGAGCCTTGTATTTTTGTAGGCGGAATTTATAACCAAGCAGGACATTATAGAGAAGCGATACCCTACTTTGAGAGAACCATCGCTTTTGGGAATAGTATTGCATACATTGCATACGGTGAATTGGGAAGGGCTTACTATCAATTAAATGATTTTTTTAATGCAAAGAAATATTATGAAATCGGGTGCAACAAAGTTAGCAATATGCAAGCATCATCTTGCTACAACTTAGGGTTAATGTATTTTAATGGCAAAGGTGTGCGACAAGACTACCACAAAGCAAGCGAGCTATGGAAAAAAGCCTGTGATATGAAATCTGGCTTAGGGTGCAATAATCTAGGGTTTCTCTATAGCAAAGGGCAAGGTGTGAGGCAAAATCACTCTATCGCTAAGCAATACTTCGGCAAAGCGTGTGATTTGGGTAAGCAAATGGGCTGTGATAATTACAAAGAATACAATGAAGTGGGGGTGCAATAATAGTAGCCTTGCTTATAGATTTTGCCAAATCTAGCGCGTATTTTTCCCTTGCCTTTTTGCTATGATTAAAAAAGGCTCAAGACAACTTAAGACAAAATAAAAA
>NZ_JBSIUV010000210.1:0-565 GCF_053654515.1 Helicobacter sp. T3_23-1059
CTCTCTCTCTCTCTCTCTCTCTCTCGTTTTTGTGTTTGCGCTATTGTTAAGCGCGACTTGCTTTACGCCCTGCTTGTTTGAAAGTTTTGTTTGAGTCGTTTTCATCGTGTCTCCTTAGATTTTGCCTTAAGACTTTTGAAGCATTTTCAAAGTCTTAAGGTTTTTGGATTTATCTATTTACCCCAAAATCTACATTTTTTTTGAAGTTTTTTGAAGTTTTTGCTACGCAAGATTTTGCAAGATTTAGCGTAATTTGCTTAAAAAAGCTGTCAAAATTTGCTTTTGAATCTTGCGTTTTAAACCTTAAATCAAAACTTCGCAAAAATGTGCAAGATTTTGCTAAAAGTAAATAGTGCGTAAATGTTAGTTAAATATTTCTTAAACAATCCTTAAATATTTAAAAAACATAGTGAAAAAACGCAAAAAAACAAAAAAAAAAAAAACGACACGAAAAATGGGGGAAAAATGTGTAGTTTTGGGTGGAAATTTTGGGGGGAAAATTTGGGGAGAGATTTTGGAGGCAATGTAATGGAATGTAAGGGAATGTAAATAAAAGTCAAAAAAA
>NZ_JBSIUV010000211.1:0-558 GCF_053654515.1 Helicobacter sp. T3_23-1059
AATCACAAAAAGAACAAATAATTAAGGTAAAAGAAGCCCAAATCGATGCTATTGAAAAAACATTAGATGGAGTAAAAATTAGCATAGAAGCATTATCTGATGGAATAGATTATGAAAAACAAGTAAAACAAAAATTAGAAAATCAGCTACAAACAACAAATATAGCCATTAAGGCAATTAAATTTCAAGACTCATTAGACAGAAAAGGTGCAAGAGAAGCATATATAGAATTTATGACAGATATTAGTGGTGATGCTTTAGAGAATGGCATATATATCGTATGTTTTGTTGCTATTAAAAATGGCGTTATTTGTGCCACTGCTGGAGTTTTTACAAACGACATAACACAAAACCAAAGAAAAAAGATTATGACCATTATCTATGAAGCAATAGATGAAATTTATAGCGATGGAATTATAGATTTTCTTAAGAAACCATTTAAAATCATAATTGAAGCCATAAATAGAGTCATATATCAATGGCAACAATCTTTAATAAACAATATGATTGGCACAAATAATGCTACAATAAATAATGTCATTTTTCTAGCCGATAAAC
>NZ_JBSIUV010000212.1:0-558 GCF_053654515.1 Helicobacter sp. T3_23-1059
AGGCTCAACCCAACTTAATCTTACATAAAGGAGTCTTAAGTTATTATGCACGCGATGAAAAACAAGTATATTATTCGTTCAAGAATTTCAGAGGCAAAAACAAGAGAGATTCTTAAACTTTTTTATCTTGATATTGAAGCTTCTAAAATTGCAAAATTAAGCAACATTTCTCGCCAAAGTGTCAATAAAATCATCAATCAAATCCGCATTTTAATCGCAAAAGAATGTGAAAAAATCTCTAAATTAAATGGTGAAATCGAAGTTGATGAAAGCAACCTTTTGATTATAGATTTTGGGTGCTAAAAGAGTGAGAGGCAAAAGAGGGCGAGGAGCTGGCAAAAAAACTTCTGTTTTTTTGCTTCGCTTTGCTTGTAACCGCAAGCAGAAAGTGTTATGCAAGACATAGATTAAGCAATTTTAAAGGAATCAAAAAAGAAAATTTCTTGCTTCACTTAAAAGAGACAGAATTTAGATATAATACTCAAATTAGACAGCAAGATTTGTATAAAATCTTACTAAAAAAGATAAGAAATCAACCGCTTAAGTTGTCTTGAGCCA
>NZ_JBSIUV010000213.1:0-552 GCF_053654515.1 Helicobacter sp. T3_23-1059
TGTATTTTGACATTTCAATGCTACTGCTAGCCTTGTATCTAAATTCTGTTTCTTTTAAGTGAAGCAAGAAATTCTCTTTTTTGATTCCTTTAAATTTGCTTAATCTATGCTTTGCATAACCCCTTCTATTTATAGTTGCGAGTGAAACGAAGCAAAAACATTCTCAATGTCGTTTATGTGATTTCTACCTAGCACAAACTCATTTTTGCTATGTTTGACACGATAATGTGCCTTTATTCTTTCTGCTTGCAGTTGTAAGCAAAGCAAAAACACAGAAGTTTTTTTGCCAGCTACACGCCCTCTTTTGCCTCTTACTCTTTTAGCACCCAAAATCTATATTAAAAGGTTGCTTTCATCAACTTAAATTTCGCCTTGCATTTTAGAAGTTTTCTCACATTCTTTGGCGATTAAAATGCGGATTTGATTGATGATTTTATTGATACTTTGACGAGAAATGTTGCTTAATTTTGCAATTTTAGAAGCTTCAATATCTAAACTTCTTGCAAAAGCTACAAGTGTAAGCGAAGTAGAAACATATTTAAGAATCTTTTT
>NZ_JBSIUV010000214.1:0-537 GCF_053654515.1 Helicobacter sp. T3_23-1059
AGTTTAGATTTGGAGTGTTAGTGTTATTATAAAGGCTACCACTAATATATGGTTTATCTATGTCATTATCTAAAAAGCTAATTAGCACTTCATCACCTACTCTAGGTGTGTGGTAAAATCCAGAGTGATTACTTGCAATAGGAGAGGCTACTCGTAAGTAGGGGGAATAATATTGCATATAATCTTGTGTGCTATTTTGTGAATTGTTTTGGGCGTTATCTTGTGGCGATAAATCGGGGAGACTTGCCACTCGCTTCGTCAATAGACGATCAGTCTTATTTCCTTGCTCGTGGCTTTGCAACCCCGATTTCTCATCCACAATACTTCCGCCCATAGTGTTGTTTGTTGCGGTTGATTCACTTGGATTTAAATTAGATTCATTGTTGTTTTTGTTTGAATCGCTTGAATCTATAAAGTTTTTAGATTCATTAGCTTTTAAATTAGATTCATTTGAATCTTTTAATGTTTTAGATTCGCTAAATTGCGCGTTTGATTCTGTGTTTGCAAAATCTAATGTAGATTTATGGCTTTGCAATA
>NZ_JBSIUV010000215.1:0-528 GCF_053654515.1 Helicobacter sp. T3_23-1059
AAATTTTTTATTTTTTCAAGCGTTACAGGTTCTTGCACGCCTTTTTTTACAAGTTGGCTATTTTTCCCGTGTCGCCTTAGCGTGTGATTTATCTCGCTTGCTGAAATTGTGCGTTTTACTTTTGGATATTTAAACCCCAGCTCTTTTGCTCGCGCTTCAGGCAAAATATCTATGGCTATTTTTTTATTATTGTTTTTAGCCCATTCTAAAATCCCCTCGCTTATGTTTTGTTTGCCTATGATTAGCATTTCTTGCCCTTTTTGTGGGCTAGATTCTAATGCTTTGATAAGTTCTTTTTCGCTCACTTGTTCCCCTTTTGACAAAGATGGGATTATATCGTTTTTTATGTGTATTTTTTCTAAAAGTTGTTTAGCGCGCGGGTGTGTCTTAGCAAGTTTTTCTAGCCTTTTTGTGCTAATTTGTAGTCCTTTGCTTGCGATTCCCCCTGCGATAAATCCTGCTAAAAATTTTTCAGGGCTAAAGCCTTTTATGTTGCCATTTTCATCGTATTCTACCCCTGCTACGCTT
>NZ_JBSIUV010000216.1:0-527 GCF_053654515.1 Helicobacter sp. T3_23-1059
TAAAACTTTAGGTGGCGTAGATAGTTATATTAGCGTTAGTTCTTTTAAAAATAAAGATGGCTCTTCGTATTCTATCGTAGTAAGTGCGCCCAAAAAAATGGTGCTAGAGCCACTATATAATCTCATCAAACTTATCTTTTTTGTTTCTGTGGTTGTGCTTGTTATCATTATGGTGGTGTCGTTTTTATTTGTTAAGAAAAATGTCGCTATGCGTTTGCCGATTATCCTAAATGCACTTGACACATTTTTTAAATACATTAACCACGAGGGCGATGAAGTCCATACCATAAAAATCCGCGCTCAAGATGAACTAGGCAAAATGGGGCAAATCATCAATGAAAACATACAAAAATCTCAAATCAGTGTCGATAAAGACGCAGCCCTAGTCAAAGAATCCCTAGAAGTCATCAGCTATATCCAATCAAGTGGCAAAGCAGATAAAGCTATCACGCTAAAGGGTAGCAACCCTCAACTAAACGCCCTAAAAGATTCTGTAAATAGCCTACTAGAGCTACTAAACACAGCGA
>NZ_JBSIUV010000217.1:0-511 GCF_053654515.1 Helicobacter sp. T3_23-1059
CTATATTGGACAGCGCAAGGAATAGGGGCTTTTATGGTTTTTAAGGGGATAAAATATGCTTACAAAGTTGGTAAAAGTGCTTCAAGTATTATTGATTATTTTTGGATGAACAACAAACCATTTAATCAAAAAGATATTTTTTTACAAAGTGAGAATAAAGAAAAAGTTGTGGGGATAATACCAATAAAATCAAGTAATAAACTAAATATTAAATTTTAATAATCTAAATGGTGATGATAGCGCACATCAAAGAATTATCAGTAGTGAATTTACCAATAATATTCCATATTTTTTGAGAAGTGATGGCAACAAATTTGCTCGAGACAATAATTTGCCCATATTTTATTATAAAAATATGGGCAAATATGCAAGAGAATTTTATGACTTAATAACATATAGTGGCTATGATGGGAAATATCTTTATTACAGATATAATTTAAATAACATAAATACACAAGCGCAAATTTCAAAGTTTGAATATAAAATATTTGACTATGATTTAAATATACCT
>NZ_JBSIUV010000218.1:0-510 GCF_053654515.1 Helicobacter sp. T3_23-1059
GGGTATATTTAAATCATAGTCAAATATTTTATATTCAAACTTTGAAATTTGCGCTTGTGTATTTATGCTATTTAAATTATATCTGTAATAAAGATATTTCCCATCATAGCCACTATATGTTATTAAGTCATAAAATTCCTTTGCATATTTGCCCATATTTTTATAATAAAATATGGGCAAATTATTGTCTCGAGCAAATTTGTTGCCATCACTTCTCAAAAAATATGGAATATTATTGGTAAATTCGCTACTGATAATTCTTTGATGTGCGCTATCATCACCATTTAGATTATTAAATTTAATATTTAGTTTATTACTTGATTTTATTGGTATTATCCCTACAACTTTTTCTTTATCCTCACTTTGTAAAAAAATATCTTTTTGATTCAATGGTTTGTTGTTCGTCCAAAAAAACCCAACCATACTTAAAGCACCTTTACCAACTTTGTAAGAATATTTTACCCCCTTAAAAACCATAAAAGCCCCTATTCCTTGCGCTACCCAATATAA
>NZ_JBSIUV010000219.1:0-499 GCF_053654515.1 Helicobacter sp. T3_23-1059
GGCACTTTTGGCAAAAAAGGCGATAGTGAGGGGCAAACTTTGCGTTTTGATAGTTTTGCTTATCAAAGAATTTGACTTGCAAGCAGATATAAAAGTCTCTTTTAAGTAGATAAAACTTTATTTTATTTACACGATAAAGAATTTTAGCTCAATTTAACTTAAGCGGATTATTTCTTATCATTTTTAATAAGATTTTATACAAATCTTGTCCTTGAATTTTGGTGATGGCTATCTAAATTCTGTTTCTTTTAAATGAAGCAAAAAATTCTCTTTTTTGATTCCCATAAATTTAGCAAATCTATGTTTTGCATAGCCACTTTTGCTTGTAGTTGCAAGTGAAATGAAGTAAAAAAGTTTTCGATTCCATTTATATGATTTCTACCTAACGCAAACTCATTTTTGCTATGTTTGACTCGATAATGTGCTTTTGCACCACTGCTTGCAGTTGTAAGCGTAAGCGAAGCAAAAAATCTACTAGCCCATCATAAGCCCTCCAATC
>NZ_JBSIUV010000220.1:0-495 GCF_053654515.1 Helicobacter sp. T3_23-1059
TGTGAAATATCTCATAGATTGCCACGCTTATTTTCACTCACTCGCAATGACGAGATACTTTAGTTTCTTACAAAACCTCAGTATGACAATGTTATTTTTACTTATGGATTGCCACGCGGATTTTACAAATTCGCTTGCAATGACGGTATACCCACCCCCTAACCCCCTCCGCAAGGGAGGGGGAAATAATGTAATTTAATCCACCTCGTGCTAAGGGAGTGGGAATAATAGGTTTGCAACTCTGCACGGGAGGGGTGAAGTGTGCTGTTGTCATTGGCAAGGGAGGGAACAAAAAAGTCCTACTTGTGCTAAGGGATGGAATAAAAAGGCAAAATCCTCCGCAATTAAAAAAGGAGGGAGGGGAAAATACTTTATCATTGCTAGATTTTTGCGACTTTGTCAAAAGTTGCAAAAATCTAGCACACGGCAATCCACACTTACTCCGTCATTGCGAGCATTGCAACGCAACGCGTGGCAATCTATAAAAACAAAAAA
>NZ_JBSIUV010000221.1:0-490 GCF_053654515.1 Helicobacter sp. T3_23-1059
AGAGTAACTCTGCACTAAATCTTTCTAGCTCTCAAAAAGCAAATTGTAGGACTAAGCGTAGCGAAGTATCTCAAAAATCTAAAAACACAAACAGAGATATTTCGCTAAACGCTCAATATGACAAAAACTCTGTCATTGCGAGCGAGCAACGCGAGCGTGGCAATCCACACACCGCAAATTGTCATACTGAGGGTGTAGCCCGAAGTATCTCTAAAATTACAAATACAAATAGAGATATTTCGCGCTCACGCGCTCAATATGACAAAGAAGATTTTGTTATTATAAGCAATGACAAAGAAAACTCCGTCATTGAGAGCAAGTCGCAAGACTTGCGTGGCAATCTATTTGACAAATCAAAAGAGGTGGATTGCCACGAATTTGCAACTTTTAACAAAGTCGCAAATTCTCGCAATGACGGCAGTGTAAATTCTAGTAATGACGGCAATGCAAAATCTCGCAATGAGAGGATTTCTCCCTCCATTGCGGATTC
>NZ_JBSIUV010000222.1:0-480 GCF_053654515.1 Helicobacter sp. T3_23-1059
AAGATTTTTAATAAAAATTTTGAAATAGAAGCAAAAAACAATGAAAAAATTGCAGAATTAGAAGATTTTGTAAAAAAAGAACTAAACGCTGATGAAGTAGATATAAGTGTAGTTAATTTTTTATGGAGCGTAAAAAAAGATGGAAAATGGAAATCTTATAACGGAGCAGAATTAAAAAAAATAATTACGCCAAAAATACAAAAAGAAGCGCAAAAATATTTAGATGATGATATTACTAGAAAAGCAAGCACGATACATTTTCCAAGAGCTTATAATGAAAAAGAAGCAGCCGATAAAATCAAAGATAATCTTATAAAAAATGGCTATGATGGCATAAAAAACGGCGATGAATATGTCGTCTTTGATAGCAATCAAATCAAAGCCATTGACAACAAAGGCACATTTGATTCTAGCAATCCAAACATTTACCACGCAAACGCGACTTTAGGAGGAGGTGTGCTAGGTGGAAGCGTAGCAGGG
>NZ_JBSIUV010000223.1:0-479 GCF_053654515.1 Helicobacter sp. T3_23-1059
AGGCTATCAAAAGAAAATCCCTCTCTTGCGGAGTTGCCACTCTCTTGTCCCCCATCATTTGTAAAGTTTGAATCCAAAAATTCCCCCTCCCTTGCGGAGGGGGTTAGGGGGTGGGTATATTTTTTATCCTTATTACATTGTAGATTGCCACGCTCACTTTGTTTGCTAGCAATGACGGCAACTTTGTCATATTGAGATTTCGTAGAAAACAAAATATTTCTATTTTGGTTTTGAGATACTTCGCTACGCTCAGTATGACAAGCCATTTTGTCATTGTGAGAATTTTCTTTTTGTTCTCCCTCTCTTGCGGAGGGGGTTAGGGGGTGGGTAGAATTTGCAATCATTGATTTTGTTTTATTTGAATTTATTGCGTGTTGATACCCACCCCCTTTATCCCCCTCCGCAAGGGAGGGGGAATTTAATTCGTCATTGTGAAAATCTAGGCTTTTGTCAAAAACACTAGAATCGTGGCAATCTAA
>NZ_JBSIUV010000224.1:0-473 GCF_053654515.1 Helicobacter sp. T3_23-1059
GGACACATACAAAGAATATGCGCTGTCCACATTTAATTCAAAAATAGAACATATACAAAATTTTGCACTTTATTCCATAGCTGGAAATTTTAATATTGTTTATATTTTTGATAGCGTAACTAAAAATAAGAAAAAATCACACGATAATATTGATAGCATTATATATTTTACCCCAAAGAATATTAAAGCATTCATAGTCGATAGTGTAGATTTTAACAACGAAATTGACAATAATGGCAAAGAAAAAGACCAACCCATTGGCGTTTGGGATTATGAAAATATAAAATGTGATATTGTTGAATCTATAAAACAAGTCGCTAAATACGAATATAATTCTTTTACTATTCCTACTAAATTGATTGGCGAATTTGACAATATGACAAAACAAAACAATATTTATCCTATCTATAATTCAGATTTTAAACAATCACAACAATTTTTTCAAATGGGGTTAGATTTTTTTATTTATACTA
>NZ_JBSIUV010000225.1:0-472 GCF_053654515.1 Helicobacter sp. T3_23-1059
ATTTTTAATTGTTGGCATTTTTGCTCCTTATTGACTTATTTTTGTTTTTGGGGTAATATTCCCTTTGAAAATGTAGAGGGCGGCGCAAAGGGCTGGGCTGTTTGTTCCTTTTTGACTCTATATTTTTTTCGCTAAGGTCTATGGCTCAGTAGGCAACTTAGCGATACTTTCTAATTCTATCGTATAAATCTTATTCCCCTTATAAATCCCATTTAGTGTTTCTTTTAGAGTAATTTTTGCTTGTGCTGGTTGTCCATCTAGCATAAAATTAGCGATATATCTATGTATTTTTACTTCTTTATTTCCGTGCTTATCGGGCGTGCTTTCTTTTAATGTAGCATTTTCGTATAGTGTCTTAATGTTTTTAGCGGTTTCAAAGTGTTGGTTTTCACTAAAACCATTTTTTACGCTTTCGCTAGTAGCTTTTTCGCTGTTAAGTTTGCCTATACTTTTGGTGCTAATCATAGCCACT
>NZ_JBSIUV010000226.1:0-469 GCF_053654515.1 Helicobacter sp. T3_23-1059
TTTTTTCTTGCAAGGAGTCTTAGGTAGATAAAAGTTTAGCTTGCAAGGCATTTAGCGATTCTAAAACGCGTTTGATTGCTACTAAATCTGTGCTTGGGGGGGGGGGTGCTACATTGTGCTAAAAGCCTTGCTAACTCGGCTTGTTTTTTTGCTAATTGCACTTGTTTTAATGCTTCTTGCCTCTCTTTCTCTTGTTCTTGCTCTTGCTTGGCTTGCAAAAGAGAATCTAGCTCGGCTTGTGTGGTTGTTAGCTCTGCTTTTACTTTTTCTAATTCTGTTTGTTCTTTTTGTAGCTTTGTTTGTATGGTAGATCGTTGTCCTCGCAAAGAGTTTAGCCTCGCCTGCATAGTATCTCTTACTTGTATTGCAGCTTGTTTATCTTGTTGCGTTGCCGCCATTCCTATTGTGCTGTTCCATATATTTACATTTTCTTGCGTAGCCCATATTTGTTGTTGCAAATCATTGATTT
>NZ_JBSIUV010000227.1:0-467 GCF_053654515.1 Helicobacter sp. T3_23-1059
TATTTCACCTCAATCTTATCTTTGATTTTTTCAAACAATTTATCGCCAATGCCTTTTATGTTTTTTATCTCTTCGATTTTCTTAAAAGGTGTTTTTGTGCGATATTTGATGATTTCATCAGCTTTTTTATCGCCTATGCCATCTAAGGTGGTAAGCTCTTTTTTCGTAGCGGTGTTTAGGTTGATAGCCGCACAAGCAAAGTTTGCAAACATAAAAAGCGGTATCAAAAGTGCGAGTAGTGATTTTTTGATTGTGGAAGTGGATTTAAGTGTAGGGTTTTTCATTGTGAAGTCCTTTTTGAAGTATGAAAATCTAAGGCAATTTCTCTAAAGAAAATCTATCAAAACCATTTATGCAAAAAATCTATGCAAATCGTTTAATAAAAGAGAATCTTAAAGAAATAAAAGGCGTGATTCTAATAAGATTATGCTTAAAAGATTATTAAATGAAAGAAAATATTAGTTAAG
>NZ_JBSIUV010000228.1:0-464 GCF_053654515.1 Helicobacter sp. T3_23-1059
ATATCGTTGATAAAAGATTTGCTAGCGTTTGTGGGATTTGCACCATTTTTTGTGTTTATGGGACTTGTGGGGTTTGACATTTGGAATACTCCTTATTAGAAATTAAACTCATAAAATAATAAAATAAAATAATACAATAAAATGGCTTAATGTAATTTATCATAACAATAAATGATTTATGATTTGCTTAAGGAAGCAAATGCCAACATTTGTCATTCTGTTCTACCTCTTTATATAATTCTCCCCAAATGGTGCTAAATACTCTAATCCACTAGAATGTATATAGCCCTCATAGAGTTTGAGCGTGGAGGGGGTTTTATTGAAGGTGTTGGCATAAGAGCCACTAATAAAGATTTTTAACCCTTCAAGCCCTGCGGTGTATAGTAATTCATCTTTTATTTCTCCAAATTTATGTTCCTCTTTATTGACATCAAAAGTATCTTGTGAAGCAGTATCTTTGTCGC
>NZ_JBSIUV010000229.1:0-483 GCF_053654515.1 Helicobacter sp. T3_23-1059
CACCAAATTTAGCAATATGAGTGGTAGCGCATAATTTTAACCTTGCCATTGCCTAAATCAAAAAATGTATAGTAGTCATCTGTGCAATTATCTGGGTGTTGAATGCGAATTTTTTGAATGTGAATTTCTAGCGTTTTTTCATCTTTCCATTTATATGTGGTGGTATATTTTTCCACCCCTTCGCTACTTAATGTATCGGTATGCGTGTGATTTTTCATCGGCAATTTTTTTAAAAGAAATTTTGTTTTTCTCAAAGTCCAATAGTCATCAATCAATAAAAGTTGCTGATAGGCTTGCTTGATATTTTCCGCATCTATGGTGGCAAAATAAGGGGGAATATCCATCACGCTACAATCCTTTTCTGTAATGCCCCATAATTTCATCAAAAAATCACAATCTACCAACTCCCATACTAAACTTTGGGTAGATTCGCTAGATTGCGCGTCTGAATCTTGTGGATTCGCACTTGAATCTATGCTTGTG
>NZ_JBSIUV010000230.1:0-454 GCF_053654515.1 Helicobacter sp. T3_23-1059
TTTTTTGCTTTTAGTAAGTTTAGCGCGAGTGAAAAAATGGCGTTTTGAATAGGATAGTTTTGCGTTTTAATGTGTTGTGTGATTGCTTGGATTTTGGCTAGATTTTGCGGATTGCAAAAATATTCTGTGGGAATAATGCTTTTGGTGGAGAGTTTTTTATTTGCGCGGGTAGTGAGTTTTGGCGTTGTGATTTGTGTGTGGTTTTTTAGTTTTGGATTAAAATTGTGAGTGTCAAAAACCCTAAGTCTTTGCCAATTTTGCTTTGTCGCAGGGGAAATGAGGGAATCTAAATGTGAATTGTTGATAGCAGTCATAGCGAGTTTATATTCTCCATTGTGGATTTAATGGCGAAATTTATATCTAACCTTGTTTGCAATAATTGCGATATAGATTCACATTTAATCCCTTGCATTTCACAAATCGTAGGGATTTTCTTAAAAAGTTTATTGTTGTT
>NZ_JBSIUV010000231.1:0-451 GCF_053654515.1 Helicobacter sp. T3_23-1059
ACAATTTATCGACCACAGAGACCCTGAGCGCGTGAAATGGCTAGCAAATTATAAGGCGAAATAAAGCGTATCATTATGAGATTTTGCGTCTTGGTAGAATCTAAATCTTGGTATGTGATTTTTTTAAGTTTTCTAAAAAGTTTATTAGCAAGTAGCAACAATGATAGAGCAAACTTCACAAACTAATCGTTAGCTTTTTAGTCCCACTGCTCTAGCGTATTTCACAACAGTATCTAGGCTAAAGCCACCATCTGCGCTCTCTAGTCTTGCGATATTTGATTGTTTTAGTCCGCTACGCTATGCCACCTCTTGCGCTTTAATCCGTAGTTTAAAACATATCATCTTGCAGTTTTTTCGTGTGCGGTTTGCTAAGTGGGTCAAAAGATTCTAGCAGTAAAATTATCTTTGCCATTTTTGATTCTAATTTTGTCGGTAGGGCTAAATTTTATCA
>NZ_JBSIUV010000232.1:0-450 GCF_053654515.1 Helicobacter sp. T3_23-1059
CTCATTCCCCAAATCAAACCTATAATAAATATAAGCGATTTTGCACGCAATTTGTGGATTTTGCTCTAAAAAGTCATCTTGGGCATTATAAATCAATTTTCCTTTGAAATCTTTTTCCTCATATCGTTTCTTATTTTGCTTGGATAAAGTTTCGATATTTATTTGACAAGTTTTTAAAAATGCTACTGCTTCTGCTAGATTATAAATATGCTCTAACTTATTGAAATATGTTAGTCTATCTTGTTGTGAGTTGGTATCATTTATGGCGTTATTATAAAAGTATTGTTGATTGTAGTTTGATTTTTTGATTGTAGATTGCGTTGTGCTTTGTTGATGATTTCGTATAGATTCCCTCACTTCATCATCATTTCCTATGCCTACCTCAAAGTTTAGATTAAACTTTATATGCGCAGTATTGTTATCAAAGTGATTTATGCTTGAGGCATAAAT
>NZ_JBSIUV010000233.1:0-478 GCF_053654515.1 Helicobacter sp. T3_23-1059
CAAAGATACTTTTTATCTTTCAAATCATTTACATATCACTTATACAAATCACTTAAAGGGGTTTTTTATGCTTTTCTCATCATTTGCATTTATTTTTGCATTTTTGCCGCTCGTGTGGATAATCTTTCATTTGCTGAAAAACGCAAAGTTTAAAGCGCATTTTCTTTGGGCGAAAATCTTTTTGATTGTTTCAAGTCTATTTTTCTACGCATTTTGGAAACTCTCATATTTGCCTATTTTGCTTACTTCAATCATTATAAATTACACTTTAGCAAAGATTATTTTGCGCTTTAGCACTGCGCGATTTGACACGACAAATGGGGGGGGGGCGATTTACGCACAACTTCACTCACGCTAGATTCTAGCCAATCATCATTGCAAGATTTGCTAGAATCTAATATCACTTCATCATCTTTAGACTTAAAAAAAACAATCGATAAAAAAGATGGCTCTCTTAAACTTAAGCTCAAATAAAGAT
>NZ_JBSIUV010000234.1:0-444 GCF_053654515.1 Helicobacter sp. T3_23-1059
AAATTTTATCACAAAAAAAGGCATAAAATGCGCGCGACTGCGACTAGCACGACTAATGCAAATCTTACAAATCCTCCAACACCTGCGATGAGTGCCACAAGCGTGTATAATGAACTTCGCTCATCACATTCGCTAAAATCAATCGCCGATAAATTATACTTACACACAGGCACATTAAAACGGTGGGAGGCGACACAAAAAATCCCAAATGAATATCTTTACGATTTAAACTTTTTGCTAGGCAATAAATACGACTTACAAAAGGTGGATTTTCGTAGCCACAACGAATTTTTTACCAAAAAAGAAGTGGCAAAATATTGCTTTGAATCATTTTTAAAATTTTTAGATTTTCACAAATTAGATTCTAGCGATTACACATTTATAGAGCCAAGTTGTGGGGATTTGAGCTTTTTTAATCTAATGCCAAAAGATAGGCGAATCGGC
>NZ_JBSIUV010000235.1:0-441 GCF_053654515.1 Helicobacter sp. T3_23-1059
GTGCTTGTGTGGAGTTGATTTGGGTTTGTAAATCTTGGATTTTGCCTTGTTTTTCTGTGATTTTTGCTTGCAATTCTTGGATTTTGTCCATTTTTTGTCCTTTGTGGTAGATTTGACTTTTTAGCTAAAAAGTTTTATAATGCGCTTGACTTTGGGTAGGATACTATCTAATTCAAGGACGGGCTAATAACCCGATGACTTGTAGCGGTTTTTTGCCGTTAGTTGCCCCAAAGTCATTTTTTAAACTGCTTAAAACTTTTGTGTTTCAAAATATCCCCTTTTTCAAAATACATTGTTTTAAAAGCTAGATCATTAGCACCTTTTCTAATGCTTTCAATTATTACATAGTATCCATTTATTTGTTTTCCACTTAAAAATACATCTATACCTAGATTATCTTTTCCTATTGTGTGATAATCCGCATTGTCTGCATATTCTGTA
>NZ_JBSIUV010000236.1:0-434 GCF_053654515.1 Helicobacter sp. T3_23-1059
CATAGGAGCAGATAATAGATTAAACATAGAGCATAATAGTAGTGAATATGTGGGTGGGGATAAGAGTGTGGAGGTTAGGGGAAATGTAAAAGAGGAAATAGCACAGGATAAATATGAGAGTGTAAAAGGGCATTTAAGCATAAAAGCTAATGAGGAAATAAACATACTATCTACTTCACAGCTAAATCTTAATGCAAATGCAAATATGCTTCTTACTTCTAGTCAATCCATATCAATGGATATGCAAGAATACTTTATCGCACAAGCAAAAAATGCTATAATGCAGGTGCTAGAATCTTTAGAGATACAATCTAAAATCTTAAATATTGATTCACAAGATAGCATAACGCTAAAAATAGGGGAGTCTAACATAATTATCACAAACGATAATCTCATTACCATAAGCACAGACGGCAATGAGATTACACTTAATA
>NZ_JBSIUV010000237.1:0-491 GCF_053654515.1 Helicobacter sp. T3_23-1059
ATTCCACCCAAACAAACAACACAACCAAAATCTATCCCACAAATCAAACCCTCCAAATATTTCTAAACAATCATAAACTTAAAATCTTAAATTATTCATTGTTAGATTCTAGCCTAAATATCAAACTAGAATGCAAAAGCAAAGAATCTAATAAAATTAAAGAAAATGAAATAAATCAAAGAAACAAAGCACAGCAACAATCTAACACACCCACCATTAGCACCGCATTTCTTTGTCCCATATTAGAATGCGATGAGCTAAAATGTATTCACGGAGGACAAGTGAAGTTAAAAAGCAATTTAGGCAAATCTATCAAAGCAATGACAAAAGATAAAACCCACAAAGATTCACCTATAATGCTAGAATCTGATTTGCTTTACTCGCCTATATTAAATTGTCCTAACAACATTGCAGGGATTCCAAGTCCTTGTGGTATTAAAGTGGTTTAAGGTTGTTTGGGTATAATAGTGGTATTAAAGTGGTTTACCTTG
>NZ_JBSIUV010000238.1:0-422 GCF_053654515.1 Helicobacter sp. T3_23-1059
GTATCGTTGATAAAAGATTTGCTAGCGTTTGTGGGATTTGCACCATTTTTTGTGTTTATGGGACTTGTGGGGTTTGACATTTGGGATACTCCTTATTTAGAGATGAAAAGCAACATAATACCGAAAAATTGTTTAATGTAATTTATCATACAATAAATGACTTATGATTTGCTTAAGGAAGCAAATGCCAACATTTGTCATTCCGTTTTACCTCTTTATATAATTCTCCCCAAATGGTGCTAAATACTCTAATCCACTAGAATGTATGTAGCCCTCATAGAGTTTGAGAGTGGAGGGGGTTTTGTTGAATGTTTTAGCATAGCCATCGATAAATGGTAAAAGTTGTTCTCTAAAACTAAATATATCAAATTCAACTTCGCTAAATTTTGTTTCATTGTCCTCACTTGATATGGTGTTTTTAT
>NZ_JBSIUV010000239.1:0-416 GCF_053654515.1 Helicobacter sp. T3_23-1059
AAATCTAACACAAAGGACAAAAAATGACAAGTATTTTTGAATGCAGAAAATGTCGCAACAAAATCGAAAAAGAAGTTTATTTTGAATATGGCAGTGATATTCCACTCCCACTTGATTTGTCTTGCTATATTTGCGGAAATCATAATTTTTTGGACGGCAATACACATCAAACAGCCGATAAAAACCTCACAAACAAAGACGATTCTAACAAAAAAGACAACCTAACGCCCGAGCAAGCCAAGCAAGAACAAGAAAAAGAAAAGCAAGAAGCCTTAAAACAAGCCGAGCAAGAGAGGCTTTTAGCACAATGTAGCACCCCCCCCCAAGCACAGATTTAGTAGCAATCAAACGCGTTTTAGAATCGCTAAATGCCTTGCAAGCTAAACTTTTATCTACCTAAAACCTCTTGCAAGCAA
>NZ_JBSIUV010000240.1:0-412 GCF_053654515.1 Helicobacter sp. T3_23-1059
AAACGATTTGGCACAATCGATTTAGCATTTTTAGAAAATGGGCAGTATAATCCGCAGTGGGGACAAATCCACACATTCCCTCACCAAAATCTACAAATCGCAAAAGAGCTAAACGCAAAAGCGATAATGCCCGTGCATAACTCTAAATTTCGCCTTGCACCGCACGAATGGAGCGAGCCTTTAGAGCAAATTTACACGCTTTATTTGCAGGGCAAATCACAAAATAATTTTGATTTTGCGCTTCTAACGCCACAAATAGGGCAAATTGTGCCTTTGTGGAGTGAATATAAAAAGGACGATTTTAGCGCGTGGTGGCGAGAAGTAAATGCAAATCCAAAATAATTTGTAGACTTTTTTGCAAACTCGTTGAAAAATTTGCGTTTTCCCCCTTGACTTAGAGTTGCTATCAGGT
>NZ_JBSIUV010000241.1:0-409 GCF_053654515.1 Helicobacter sp. T3_23-1059
GCAGTTGTAAGTCAAATAAAGCAAAAACACAGGTGTTTTTTTACCTGCTCCTTAAGTCTCTTTTTCCTCTCACTCTTTTAGCACCCAAAATCTATATCAAAAGATTGCTTTCATCAATCTCTATTTCACCTTGCATTTTAGAGATATTTTTACATTCTTTTGCGATTAAGATTCTAATGTTTTTGCAAATTTTGTCAGTAGTTTTTTGTGAAATATGACAAATTTTTGCAATTTTTGTAGCTTCAATATCAAGACTTCTTGCAAGGCTACGAGCGTAAGCGAAGTAGAAACATATTTAAGAATCTCTCTTGTTTTTGCCTCTGAAATTCTTGAACGAATAATATACTTGTTTTTCATCGTGTTTATCATAACTTAAGACTCCTTTATTTTGTCTTAAGTTGTCTTGAGC
>NZ_JBSIUV010000242.1:0-433 GCF_053654515.1 Helicobacter sp. T3_23-1059
GATGAGCTAAAATGTATTCACGGAGGACAAGTCAAACTTACTTCAAACATAGGCAAATCTATCAAAGCAATGACAAAAGATAAAACCCACAAAGATTCACCTATAATGCTAGAATCGGATTTGCTTTATTCACCTATATTAAATTGTCCTAACAATATTGCAGGGATTTCTAGTCCTTGCACTCAAGTAGCCTTAATATTACCAAATGCTAGGGGATTTAAAAAATATAATGATGATTATCCTATAATGCAAGATTTATGCGCTAGTGGAGTATTTAGCGATAAGGGATTTCCAATTATTTGCACTAAAAAAGAAAATACACTAAAGATTCAATCCCCAAAGCCAAGTAATAATAACGCAGAATCTAAAGAAGTATTAGAATCTAATGTAGATTTTAGTATTCCTACTCTATCTATTATCACTGCTTATACTC
>NZ_JBSIUV010000243.1:0-400 GCF_053654515.1 Helicobacter sp. T3_23-1059
GTTTTTGGGCTATGAGTTTATGAATACTGATACGGCTTTGCGTGGCAACTCAACAACCGTGCGCACAAACTCTCTACAAGCTGGGCTAAACTATTTCCAAACATTTTCTATTACGGGCAAAGTGATGGAAGGCTTTATCAAAGCTAGCCTTAGAGGCAGTGTGGATTTTCCAGATTTTCGCATACAAGAAAATGGGTTTAATATGCGACTAACATCTAATGACAAATCCCCGCTCCCGCTAATATACAATGTCGGTGCGGAAGTCAAAGGTGGGGTAACTTTCTATCAATTTAAGCGAAATAGCTATGTAAGCCCTGAAGTATCTCTAAGCTATGATGTGCTAGGCTCAAACGCGACAATGATAGAAAAGCCTAAAGTCAATGCTTTTGGTAATAACCAA
>NZ_JBSIUV010000244.1:0-400 GCF_053654515.1 Helicobacter sp. T3_23-1059
ATTTTTGGGATATGAGTTTATGAATACTGATACGGCTTTGCGTGGCAACTCAACAACCGTGCGCACAAACTCTCTACAAGCGGGGCTAAACTATTTCCAAACATTTTCTATTACGGGCAAAGTGATGGAAGGCTTTATCAAAGCTAGCCTTAGAGGCAGTGTGGATTTTCCAGATTTTCGCATACACGAAAATGGGTTTAATATGCGACTAACTTCTAATGACAAATCCCCGCTCCCACTAATATATAATGTCGGTGCGGAAGTCAAAGGTGGCGTTACATTTTATCAGTTTAAGCGAAATAGCTATGTAAGCCCTGAAGTATCTCTAAGCTATGATGTGCTAGGCTCAAACGCGACAATGATAGAAAAGCCTAAAGTCAATGCTTTTGGTAACGAAAAC
>NZ_JBSIUV010000245.1:0-398 GCF_053654515.1 Helicobacter sp. T3_23-1059
CTAATTCAGTATTAAATAAACCAACATTTTCGCCACACACCTTGCATTTGTTAAATAATTTCATCTTTTCTCCTTTTATCAAGTTGATTTTGCATTCTACCCAATTTCACCTTAAACTTTAATTCCTTATTCCTTAATCCCAAGCAATTAGCTCTTAATCTGCAATGTTTAGAATCAAAAAAGCTGATTTTATAACATACATTACACATAAAATCATTGCATTGCACATTTAACCTTAATCATCTTACATAACCACCATTTTTATTCTCTCCATTCCACTAGGGGCTAGTAAGATTTTGCCCTGTATATTTAGCCTCACTTCATTTTCTTTACCCTCATCTATATCCCTTACATAATCCCTTTGTAAATCCATAAACCTACCATAGCCATATTTTATT
>NZ_JBSIUV010000246.1:0-395 GCF_053654515.1 Helicobacter sp. T3_23-1059
CTTTTGATATAGATTTTGGGTGCTAAAAGAGTGAGAGGCAAAGGAGGGCGAGTAGCTGGCAAAAAAACTTCTGTATTTTTGCTTCGTTTGACTCACAACTGCAAGCAGAAGGTATGCTAAAACGAAATAATTGTGTTTATACTCAAATTGTCAAACATTGCTTGGCAGAGGAGTTTTTGCCTATAATACGAGATTTAAGCAATATAAATGAAACAGAATTTTATAGTGATTATTGGGTGGCGTATGATGGATTAGTAGATTTCTTTGCTTTGCTTACGCTTACAACTGCAAGCAAAAGTGGCAAAAGCACATTATCGAGTCAAACACTCAAAAAATGAGTTTGCAAAAGGTAGAAATCACATAAATGGTATTGAAAACTTCTGGGGCTATGCAAA
>NZ_JBSIUV010000247.1:0-394 GCF_053654515.1 Helicobacter sp. T3_23-1059
AGAGATATTTCTTTTTGAAGTTTTTAAGCGGTTAAAGAAGCGTAAAATGGGGAGTAAGATTTTTTGATTTTGCATAAATTGACACAAAATTTGACACAAACGCGACTAAAAAAAACTCATCGCCCTCGCTAAAAAATAGCAAAAAGCAAAGAGTTTGACACAAACGCTTTTTAACAAGTAGCTTATGAGCTAGGCAAAAAGCTATTCTAAAATCTGCAAAAACATCAAAAAGCTAATGGCTTTTTATTTTCTTGCGATTTTTAGCATAAAATCCTTAATGCCTCTGCATAAATTGACACAAAAACAAAAAAGAATCTAGCACAAATCTACGCAAAAACTTTTAGCAAAATCGCTACACAAAAGGCAAGCTACAAACAAGCCTCCAAAGCACGAT
>NZ_JBSIUV010000248.1:0-384 GCF_053654515.1 Helicobacter sp. T3_23-1059
TTTAGCAAATATCCTGCCAAAGTGTATAATGGCAAACAAATAATCCCAAAAGATTATAAGTGCGATAGCGTAGAATGCAGAGATATAAACAATAAATTAGTGGATTTGCATATCAATTTTGCGGGTAAATATTCTATCGTGGCACATAGTTGCGGAAGTGGATGTAGATTTTATTCTATGGTGGATATGCAAAATGGCAAAGATGATTTAGAAACATTAAGTCGCTTTAATACAACGCCTGATATAAGCAACAAAAATAGTATTGATGATTTGATAAGTCAAAAAGATAGTAATATGTTAATAGCGCAATATCAATATGACAACGGCGAATGCAAACAAGAAAAATTTGTTTTTGACAATAAAAAACTTCAATCTATAACAAAA
>NZ_JBSIUV010000249.1:0-425 GCF_053654515.1 Helicobacter sp. T3_23-1059
TCTAGCTAAAAGCAAAGTAAGAAAAAAGCAAAAACAAGAAAAAGCAAGCCAAAAAACCAAAACAAGCAAAAACAAAATCTAGCCAAGCCACACCGCAAGCACAAAAACAACCAACACGCAAACAAACCCAATGCCTAGCATTTTCCACCCACGCGGGCTTATTTCATTGTGCGGACAATACGCAGTATCTCTGCACGCACACCGCAAACAATCAAAATCACAAAAATTCATTAAAAATTTTAGCTTTTTCTTTGCTTGCTTTTTGTCTAAATAATAATCGCGCTGTATTTGCTTACGCCACGCTTTTTTAGTGAAATATTTTTCTCCCATTTTTTTATCCTTTTTTTTAGATTTTATCACAAAGATTTTAGCTAGATTTACGCGCTTAAGCTCTAAAAAACTCACACCCCAAAACTGGCTACGCG
>NZ_JBSIUV010000250.1:0-380 GCF_053654515.1 Helicobacter sp. T3_23-1059
ACACAAAAACACCAAAAAGAGATATTTCGTTTGCTACGCAAACTCAATATGACAACAAAAAATTCTAGCCACCTTTATTTACCCCCGCTTTTTGTCTAAAATCCCCTTACTTTGATTTTGGGTAAGGAGCAACAATGAAACAAAAACAAAAGCCGACAGAATTTGAACTGCAACTAAGAAATGTAATTTATTCTTTTTTATCCAATAATAAAAAAGAGTTAGGGCTAGAAAATGAGAATATAGAAATTGACTTATCGAACTTGTCAAGGGAACTAGCAACAACGATTTATTATTTTTTGAAATGCAAAAATATTAAAGTTTAGCAAAGGAACATTTGATTCTAGCAATCCAAACATTTACCACGCAAACGCGACTTTAGG
>NZ_JBSIUV010000251.1:0-379 GCF_053654515.1 Helicobacter sp. T3_23-1059
GGGGGGGGGTGCTACATTGTGCTAAAAGCCTTGCTAACTCTGCTTGTTTTAATGCTTGCTTCTCTTTTTCTAGCTCTTGTTTGGCTTGCAAAAGAGAATCTAGCTCGGCTTGTGTGGTTGTTAGTTGATTTTGCAAAGATTTTAGGGTAGATTCTGCGTTTGCTAGCTCACACACCTTGGAAAAATAAGTAGTAGTATAGTAATCTCCGCAACTTGACCCTAGTTGAAAACAGCCTCCATGTCCGCAGTTATATTGCCCGCTGTAAGTTTGGTAATATTTTTTATTTGTTTTATAGTCATTGATTTGTGCTTGGGTGGCGTTGATTTGGGTTTGTAAATCTTGGATTTTGCCTTGTTTTTCTGTGATTTTTGCTTGCAA
>NZ_JBSIUV010000252.1:0-377 GCF_053654515.1 Helicobacter sp. T3_23-1059
GGCTATATTGAAAATCTATCCTCTCACCCTTTTAGTGAATTTAACGCTAGTAGTGCGTTTAATACTAACAATGCCTTTAACGCAAACAGCACAAACAATCACTTTAACACCAACAATAACCAAAGCCACTATGCTAATAATCGCTCAATCAACCACACTCACACAAACAACAATCACTTAAACAATCAAATAAATTACCCAAGCAATCAAAAAAACCAAAATCCAAACAATCTAAACTTCCACCCCAATGCCTTAATTGACTGCTTTGCTACTTTTAGCATAACAAATCCATATCCAAACAATAGCACACCATCACTTTCAAACACACTAGATTTTATTACTCCAATCGCAGAATCTAACAAATTCGCAGAATCTAA
>NZ_JBSIUV010000253.1:0-376 GCF_053654515.1 Helicobacter sp. T3_23-1059
AAGTAAGCAATAGATTTCCTTTTGTCCTAATGGTAGTTTCATTGCTAGATTCTAAGTTTAGTTTATCATTAGCGATGAGTTTATATTCTCCCTCTACTCTCTCCACCACATTCCCCATTACCTCACTAGATTTATCTCCCTCTATTGTCGATTCCACATTCCCTTTTATTATTATTTCCTTATCCCCACCCACATATTCACTACTATTATGCTCTACTTTTAGTTTATTATCTGCTCCTATGCTTAAAGTATTGCTTGTGCCTACTATGGTGTTTTTTGATAATGCTATATTTGTATTAGGCTCAACCCAACTTAATCTTACATAAAGGAGTCTTAAGTTATGATACACACGATGAAAAACAAGTATATCATTCGT
>NZ_JBSIUV010000254.1:0-367 GCF_053654515.1 Helicobacter sp. T3_23-1059
CTCAAACTCTATGAGGGCTACATACATTCTAGTGGATTAGAGTATTTATCACCATTTGGGGAGAATTATATAAAGAGGTAGAACGGAATGACAAATGTTGGCATTTGCTTCCTTAAGCAAATCATAAATCATTTATTGTATGATAAATTACATTAAACAATTTTTCGGTATTATTTTACTTCCCACCTCTAAATAAGGAGTATCCCAAATGTCAAACCCCACAAGTCCCATAAACACAAAAAATGGTGCAAATCCCACAAACGCTAGCAAATCTTTTATTAACAATACAAATCCCACAGCCCAAACCTCATTCCTATCCCTAACCATACAAAGCAATAACAGCAATGCAAACAATGCAAGCAACAAT
>NZ_JBSIUV010000255.1:0-366 GCF_053654515.1 Helicobacter sp. T3_23-1059
CTAGCTCTTATTTTACATTCACTCACTATGTTACCTCTTAATCATTAAATACATTTTTTTGATGGCTTTGCCATTTTCATCTATTGTCGCTTGTGTGCTAAAAGTTTGATTATTTCGCTCTAATTCTATGTTGATAACTTCGCCTTTATTGTAGCCTTGTGTTGTTAAATGTAAGTTAATATCTTTTGTAAATCGTGTATCATCGTTCTCTAACCTTATCATTTCCTCCCCATAGCTAAAATACATTTCTAATATTTCTTTTTGTGAATCTTGCGTGGATTGTGGATTGCTAGAATCTGTGTTTGATTGTGAGTTAGATTCTGCATTAGATTTGTTTAAATTCTCGCTAGATTTTGGGTTAGATTT
>NZ_JBSIUV010000256.1:0-361 GCF_053654515.1 Helicobacter sp. T3_23-1059
TATCTATTATCACTGCTTATGATGGATTAGATGAGTTTTACTTTACGCCCAGTGTTTATGAAAGTAGAAAATCTAATGAAGTTATTATATCTAGCCAAGCTGATTTTTATAATGCAAATAAATCACTAGATATTAGCTTTGATTCTATTAGTAATGATGATTTTCCAAATGATTTAGCTAACAATAATGCGTTAGAATCTATATTAGAATCACTTACAAAGATTTATGATAAAAAGCATTTTAGTTATAGAATCTTTAGTGTTAGGGTGGCGTATAGTATGTATGAATATATGTTAATTATCCCTAAAAAGATTCCAAAGTTTATCTACAAAATGCTAAAAGAAAAACGAAAGGGTGATGA
>NZ_JBSIUV010000257.1:0-351 GCF_053654515.1 Helicobacter sp. T3_23-1059
CTCCCCACTTCCGCCCTATCTATCACAAAAACAAACATAAATGACTTTATCGTAAATGTGAGAGATAAGCCTGATGCTAAAAATGGCAAGATAGTAGCCCAGCTTTTATCACAAGACACAAATACACCTAATATTTACATAACTGATTCTGATGGCTATACCACCGATGGCAGTATAAAACCTATGTATAAGCCAATGATAAATAAAGGGCGAGAATGGTATGAGAGAGATGATTTAGGCAGTAGTGATGAAATAGGTTATATACTTTATTACAATCGCAAAATGGCACAATCCTACTACGAATCCAACAAACAAAAACTCATAAACCCTTTATTTAGAGATAATTATTTA
>NZ_JBSIUV010000258.1:0-342 GCF_053654515.1 Helicobacter sp. T3_23-1059
CGTGTAGCAGATAAGAAAACTTCTGTATTTTTGCTTTATTTTGCTTACAACTGCAAGCAAAAGGTATGCTAAAACGAAATAATTGTGTTTATACTCAAATTGTAAAACATTGCTTGGCAGAGGAGCTTTTGCCTATAATAAGGGATTTAAGCAATATAAGTGAAACAGAATTTTATAGTGATTATTGGGGGGCTTATGATGGATTAGTAGATTTCTTTGCTTTGCTTACAACTGCAAGCAAAAGTGGCAAAAGCACATTATCGAGTCAAACACTCAAAAAATGAGTTTGCAAAAGGCAAAAATCATATAAATGGCATTGAGAATGTTTTTGCTTCGCTTTTG
>NZ_JBSIUV010000259.1:0-333 GCF_053654515.1 Helicobacter sp. T3_23-1059
ATTGGTTGGTGTTTCTTCTGTGATGATGGTGTAATGATTTTCCATAGCGCAATAGATAAGATGAAAATCCGCACTTTCGATAAATTTTTGTTTTTGAATTTCATATTCTCCACTTTCAAGCCTATTTATTTGTGATTGGGAAATTATGAAATTATTATCAATAAGCCTATGAATCTTATCGGTTGCAACTTCGCCAAAATTGATAGATTTTATAGTTTTAATTTGTGGAAATTCGTTAAATACCAAACCACCTGAAACTTTCTCACACTCATCTTTAACTTGTTTTAACATTAGAAATTCTTTATTTGTAAAGCCTTTGTATATAAAATCTTT
>NZ_JBSIUV010000260.1:0-332 GCF_053654515.1 Helicobacter sp. T3_23-1059
GCGTGTAGCTGGCAAAAAAACTTCTGTGTTTTTGCTTTGCTTACAACTGCAAGCAAAAGGTATGCTAAAGCGAAATAATTGTGTTTATACTCAAATTGTAAAACATTGCTCCGCAGATGAGCTTTTGCATATAATAAGGGATTTAAGCGATATAAATGAGACAGAATTTTATAGTGATTATTGGGGAGCGTATGATGGATTAGTAGATTTTTTCTTCGCTTTGCTTGCAACTACAAGCAAAAGTGGCAAAGGCACATTATCGTGTCAAACACTCAAAAAATGAGTTTGCAAAAGGCAAAAATTATATAAATGGAATCGAAAACTTCTGTGGT
>NZ_JBSIUV010000261.1:0-331 GCF_053654515.1 Helicobacter sp. T3_23-1059
ACATTCTTTTGTGATTAAGATTCTAATGTTTTTGCAAATTTTATTGACACTTTGGCGAGAAATTTTGCTTAATTTTGCAATTTTAACAGCCTCAATATCAAGACTTCTTGCAAAGTTAAGAGTGTAAGCGAAGTAGAAACATATTTAAGAATCTTTTTTAAATCTATCTTGTTTTTGCCTTGTTTTAGCTTCTTAAATTCTTGCAAAGGTTTTTTATTATGTGGTGGAATATACTTGTTATTCATCGTGTGTATCATAACTTAAAGCTACTTTGTGTGGGATTAAGTTGGATTGAGCCTTGTTTTTAATGTGTTGAGTAAAGTTATGCTCT
>NZ_JBSIUV010000262.1:0-330 GCF_053654515.1 Helicobacter sp. T3_23-1059
TCATACACAAACGCCCTTAATTTTATTTCTTGCTCTATATCTATGGTGTAGATTTCATTATGCGGATTAGATAGTGCTGAATCATCATCGATAAATTTACCGTTCTTATCTTTTTTGTAGGCTTTGATAATGCCTATTAACACACCTGATTGTTTCTTTCTAAAGCGAATAGGATAGCTACATTGTTGAAAAATACAAGGTCTAATGGAAGTTTTTAACTCTTTTGCTTCATTTATAGGCCTTACTTCATAAATATCTGTATTATGCAATTCTGCCTTAAGTTTTACAAGGCTAGACTCATTGTCTATTTCACATTTTACGCTTCCTTCA
>NZ_JBSIUV010000263.1:0-330 GCF_053654515.1 Helicobacter sp. T3_23-1059
TTCAAATTCTGCGCGATTTTGATTATTTATCGGCTCTGATATATCAAAAGGTTTTTTGATTTTTAAAAATACTTTGTAAATAGGCGTGTTAGTTATTTTTAGTTCTTGGACGGCTTCTTGTGTGAGAGAATCTCCAAACCAAAATCCATAACCGCTATGTATTTTTTTGTTATCAAAAATTTCAAATTTTTTATCGCTATTTGTTGCGTGATAAAAGATTTTAGGTGTGCCGTCTGCTTCTTTTGTGATTGCGTGGCTATCGCTGTGCCATTTTGCTAGATTTTGCGCAAAATCGTGCGAAACTTGCATTTTTTCTTGGATTTTCTCGGC
>NZ_JBSIUV010000264.1:0-330 GCF_053654515.1 Helicobacter sp. T3_23-1059
GGTATGTTGTATAATTTGTTTGTCAGGGTTTTCTAAAGGTTCTTTAGTTGTAAAAGTGTCGTGGTAGAAAGTCTCGCCATTTTCCTTGATTTTTTTATTTTCGTATGCAGTTAAAATCCATTCATTCTCGCCTTTACCTTTCCACCCTTTGCTTAAGCCTATTCTATATTCTTTTCCGCCATCGTTTAATACAATGCTTTTTATTCCATTTTTAGATTCTACTTCCCCCTTTTCTATGATTTCAGGGATTTTGTGCAAGTCTAGTTCGGGGTGTTTGTCGATAATGTGGCTTAAGCCATAGCCCTCGTGTTTTTGTGCGTCCGTGATTTT
>NZ_JBSIUV010000265.1:0-330 GCF_053654515.1 Helicobacter sp. T3_23-1059
AGTGTGTTGTATAATTTGTTCATCGCCACTTGCAAAAAGATTGTTTCCATTTTGCACTTTGCTAGCGACTTGGTCGAAATTCTGCGCTGGGTGGCTTCTCTCATACGCCGTTACTATCCATTCATTTTCCCCTTTGCCGTTAAATCCTTTTGATAACCCGATTCTAAATTCACTTTCCCCCTCTTTAAAAATTATCGTTTTTACCCCTGCATTTTCTACGATTTCTCCCTTTTCTATGATTTCAGGGATTTTGTGCAAGTCTAGTTCGGGGTGTTTGTCGATAATGTGGCTTAAGCCATAGCCCTCGTGCTTCTCTGCATTTGTGATTTG
>NZ_JBSIUV010000266.1:0-329 GCF_053654515.1 Helicobacter sp. T3_23-1059
CTTGCGTGGCTTTTCGTAGCGTGTTTATGGCTTGTTTTGGCTCATTTATCCACGCGCGAGAATCTAGCGCGTTTGCAAGGCGTTTGCCTAAGGCGATTTCTAGCGCATTTTGTGCGTGTTTTGGTAGGTTTGATTCTTTTAGTGTGTGCGTGATGACTTCGCCTGCTTTTTGACTAAAATCTAATGCCTTTTGTCTTAGTTTTGGGGATTTTAGTGCGGCTTGTGTGGCTTTGCTTGTGATACCCCCTGCGATAAACCCTGCTAGAAATTTTTCAGGGCTAAAGCCTTTTATGTTGCCATTTTCATCGTATTCTACCCCTGCTACGCTT
>NZ_JBSIUV010000267.1:0-325 GCF_053654515.1 Helicobacter sp. T3_23-1059
AGATTTTGCCTTTTATCCCCCCTCCCTTAGCACGAGGCGGGTTAGAGGGAGGGTAAATCAAACTCCCGCTTCCTCAAAAAACGCTACAAATGATTCTAATGTGGGCTATACCCACCCCCAAACCCCCTCCGCAAGGGAGGGGGCTTTTAACCCTTCAAGTAAATCGTCATTGCGAGTGAGCAACGCGAGCGTGGCAATCTATAATTCAAGCAAAATAGATTGCCACGATTCTACGCTATGCGCAAATTCTCGCAATGACGGCAATCCTTATTGGGCTAAATATTTTACAAATTCTCGCAATGACGAAAGCAAAATAAACCCACAA
>NZ_JBSIUV010000268.1:0-325 GCF_053654515.1 Helicobacter sp. T3_23-1059
TTTTTGCTTTTTTTGATTTTGCTTTTTGTCCGCTTAGCTTGGTAGCTAGGGCATTTGCTAGCATTCAAAAAACCCTTAAGATTATCGCTAAAATATCGCTTGCGTTTTTGCATTTGCAATTTTTTTGCTTAAATTTTGCAAACTGCCTTGCAATTTTTTCACAAAATCGCCTTTGCAAATTTTTACTTAAAAAGCAAAAACAAATAAAAACATAGCCTAAAATTTTGCCCGCGTCTTTATGCGGGGTGGCAAAGTGTGCGGGCGTGGTGTTGCGTGTGTGGAGCAGTTTTTGTGCTTTGTGTGGTAGGTTTTTTGCGTGCGGGGG
>NZ_JBSIUV010000269.1:0-308 GCF_053654515.1 Helicobacter sp. T3_23-1059
TAACTCTGCACTAAATCTTTCTAGCTCTCAAAAAGCAAATTGTCATACTGAGCGTAGCGAAGTATCTCTAAAAAACATAGATTGCCACGAATTTACAACTTTTAACAAAGTCGCAAAATCTCGCAATGACGGCAGTTCAGATTCTCGCAATGAGAGGATTTCCCAACCCATTGCGGAGGATTTTGCCTCTTATTCCACCTCCATTGCGGAGTTGCAAACTTCTTGTCCCCCCTCCCTTGCGGAGGGGGCTAGGGGGTGGGTATCTTTAGATTCCACTTCCAAGATTTCTTTGCACAATTCAAAAGCAG
>NZ_JBSIUV010000270.1:0-307 GCF_053654515.1 Helicobacter sp. T3_23-1059
TATATGATTTCTACCTAGCACAAACTCATTTTTTGAGTGTTTGACTCGATAATGTGCTTTTGCCACTTTTGCTTGCAGTTGTAAGCAAAGCAAAGAAATCTACTAATCCATCATAAGCCACCCAATAATCACTATAAAATTCTGTCTCATTCATATTGCTTAAATTCTGTATTATAGGCAAAAGCTCATCTGCAGAGCAATGCTTTACAATTTGAGTATAAACACAATTATTTCGTTTTAGCATACCTTTTGCTTGCAGTTGTAAGCAAAATAAAGCAAAAATACAGAAGTTTTCTTATCTGCTACA
>NZ_JBSIUV010000271.1:0-305 GCF_053654515.1 Helicobacter sp. T3_23-1059
TAGTTTTTATAGAGATTTTTCGCTTCGCTCAAAATGACAAGAATCATAGATTGCCACGCGGATTTTGTCAAACTCGCTCGCAATGACGACATTTTTGTCGTTGCGAGGTTTCGTAGAAAAACGAAATATCCCTGTTTGTATCATACTTAGACTTGCTATTTTTGTCATATTGAGTTTGCGTAGCAAACGAAAATCTCTTTTTGGTATTTTTGTTGTTTTTGCGTTGCTTTTTGTTGTGCTTGTGGTGTGCTTTGGGTAGATTTTGCTTTTGTTTGCTTTTTGTCTTGCTTGCAAGGGGTTTTAGG
>NZ_JBSIUV010000272.1:0-304 GCF_053654515.1 Helicobacter sp. T3_23-1059
TCCCCGCAAGCAAAAAAACCTACCACACAAAGCACAAAAACTACCCCGCACACTTTGCCACCCCGCATAAAGACGCGGGCAAAATTTAGGCTATGTTTTTATTTGTTTTTGCTTTTTAAGTAAAAATTTGCAAAAGCGATTTTGTGAAAAAATTGCAGGGCAGTTTGCAAAATTTAAGCGAAAAAATTGCAAATGCAAAAACGCAAGCGATAATTTAGCGATAATCTTAAGGGTTTTTTGAATGCTAGCAAATGCCCTAGCTACCAAGCTAAGCGGACAAAAGCAAAATCAAAAAAAGCAAATT
>NZ_JBSIUV010000273.1:0-304 GCF_053654515.1 Helicobacter sp. T3_23-1059
CTAATTCAGTATTAAATAAACCAACATTTTCGCCACACACCTTGCATTTGTTAAATAATTTCATTTTTGCTCCTTTTGTAGAGTTAATTATCTTTGCATTCTACACAATTATAACTTAAATTCCTACTTAATTACGGCACTATTTCCATCCTACATAACCACCACTCTTATTCTCTCCATTCCGCTAGGGGCTAGTAAGATTTTGCCCTGTATATTTAGCCTCACTTCATTTTCTTTGCTATCATCTATATCTCTTACATAATCCCTTTGTAAATCCATAAACCTACCATAGCCATATTTTATC
>NZ_JBSIUV010000274.1:0-302 GCF_053654515.1 Helicobacter sp. T3_23-1059
GTTTTAGTCGCTTGTTAAATTCTCTTATGCTAAAATAACGCTTAAAACAACCCTAAATCATAAAGGGTTTTAGTCGCTTGTTAAATTCTCTTATGCTAAAATCTTGTGTATTTGTAGTATTTACCACCTTAAGTTTTAGTCGCTTGTTAAATTCTCTTATGCTAAAATTATAAGTCCTTGCTAGATTCCAAATCGTTGGTTTTAGTCGCTTGTTAAATTCTCTTATGCTAAAATATAAAATCTTGCTATTCTTTGTTGTAAGCTGTTTTAGTCGCTTGTTAAATTCTCTTATGCTAAAATAA